>NZ_DASWWZ010000572.1:0-14150 GCF_036405755.1 Schlesneria sp. | reverse complement strand
CGTACGGACCTTCCGTCCCGACCGGAACGCCGCTATACGGGTCCGTCCCTTATGAGTCTGTGCCGTACTCGTCCTTTCCTCAGGAAGCGGTGCCGTTTGCCACCGGACAATCCCCCGCAGGGGCTTATCCGGCTGCCGGACAGCATCAGAACGGGTATTCATCGGGGTCAGCTGCGACGAACCCGTATGCGTCCGTCCCCAGCGAATCGACGCCGCATCTGTCGACCGCTCATTTTACGACACCGCAAGCGGCGGTCCCTTATGGGTCCGGACCGTTCCTCTCCGGTTCACACCACAACGCCGCCCCCGTCTCGTTGCCCCAGCGTCCCGCTCCTTATTCCTCGGGTTCGCATCTCACCGACGCATTGACTTCGGTGCCCCACTCGACCTCAGCCCCTGGCTACGTGTCGAACTCACCTCATAACGGGGGCGTCCCGTTCTCGCATGAACATTTCCAGACCGGATCGTCTTACTTCCCGACTTCGAGCCTGCCGGCTCAAGGGGGCATTCCGCATCACCCGGGGATCAGCGCCCGTAGCGCTGAGAGGTACGCTCCGTCCGACGTGCAGGGACACGCACCGCACGGCATTCCCCAGGATTTGCAGTCGGTATCAGGACAGTCCGGTACCGGATTCAGCGGTGGACGGCATCAGGTTGCTGATATCTCTCCGGACGGACTCCGCAATTTTGTGAACCAGATCCGGAATCCGGTCCCCGATGTGGACCATGGGTTCTGCCCCGGCTCGCCTGGAATTTCGTTTCTGAAACAGATCCTGACGCCCCCTCAATTGCCACAGCCCCCCCTATCGGGAGCCCGGCCGTTTGATCTGCCGTCGATTCGACGTGATTTTCCTGCTTTACACCAGCGAGTTCACGGCAAGCAACTGGTCTGGTTCGACAACGCGGCGACGACGCAGAAACCTCAGCAGGTGATCGACGCGATCTCGTATTACTACGCTCATGATAATTCGAACATTCACCGTGCCGCCCATTCGCTGGCAGCCCGCTCGACCGATGCATTCGAAGGGGTACGTGACAAGGTCCATCAGTTCCTGGGCGCCGCTTCGTCCAAGGAAATTATCTTTGTGCGTGGAACGACCGAAGGGGTGAACCTGATCGCCCAGACCTATGGGCGAAAGTTCCTGCAGCCGGGTGATGAGATCGTGATGTCGATGCTCGAACATCACGCGAACATTGTTCCCTGGCAGATGGTAGCGAAAGAGAAGGGGGCCGTCCTGCGGGTCATCCCGGTGAATGACCGTGGGGAAGTGATTCTGGAAGAGTACCAGGCGCTGCTGGGCCCGAAGACGAAGTTCGTGGCTCTCACGCAGGCGTCAAACAGTCTGGGAACCATACTTCCCGTTGCCGAAATGACGCAGATGGCGAAGCGGTACGGAGCTCGTGTGCTGATTGACGGAGCGCAGTCGGTTTCTCACATTCCCGTGAATGTCCAGGAAATCGGGTGCGACTTCTTCGTCTTTTCGGGACATAAGATTTTCGGCCCCACGGGGATCGGAGCCGTCTACGCCCGGCAGGAGGTGCAGGAGATCATGCCCCCCTGGCAGGGAGGAGGCAACATGATCAAGAATGTGACGTTCGAAGAAACGTCCTATTCGGATCCTCCTAACAAGTTCGAGGCAGGCACGCCGAATATCGCGGATGTCGTCGGGCTGGGGGCCGCTCTCGACTATGTCCAGAGTCTGGGTCTAAACAACATCGGGAAGTACGAACATCATCTGCTGCATTACGCCACCGAGCGGTTGCTGCCGATCGACGGCCTGCGCATCGTGGGACAGGCCCGTGAAAAGGTGAGTGTTATCTCTTTTGTGCTGAAGGACTTCCGTACAGAAGAGGTTGGCAAGCTGCTGGATCTGGAAGGAATTGCCGTTCGGGCCGGCCACCACTGCTCACAGCCGTCGCTGCGACGCTATGGGCTGGACGCGACGGTTCGCCCTTCGTTCGCTTTCTATAACACCACTGAGGAAATCGATCATCTGGTCAGTTCGGTAAAACGAATCAGTTCTCGATCGGTCAACTTTTCACAAGGGGCATACGGCACCTACGGAGCGCGACAGCGTCATTAACGACGGAGAGTCCGTTAGCGTCGTTAAACTCCGCGACAAAAACCGGGGCCTGAAATTGCCAATCTGATCCGGCATTTCAGGCCCCGGCTTGCATTGTAGACGCAACTCCAAAGCGGCTTTTTGCCGAGAATGAAAGTAGTCGGCTACGGGGGGGATGGGCCGCTAAGACGGCCCGCGTATCCAAATTGACCCAATCCGGCATTTGTCTATAATCCCGTGTTCAGAACATTTGCGCGGTTTATTCGATCCGAGAGGAAAATCATGGCAGGCAATGTAGCGGAATTCTCCGATGCAGGATTCCAGTCCGATGTGATCAACAGCAAGGAACCCGTTCTGGTTGACTTCTGGGCTCCCTGGTGCGGTCCCTGCAAAATGCTCGGCCCCACCATCGAAGAACTCGCCAAGGACTATTCCGGCCGTGCCAAGATCGGTAAGGTCAACATCGACGACAATCAGGACGTCGCCAGCGAATATGGCGTCAGCTCGATCCCGACTGTCATCGTGTTCAAAAATGGTCAGATCGTCGATCGATTCGTCGGTGTGACTCCCAAGTCCAGGCTCAGCGCCGCAATCGATAAGCATCTCTAAGAGATTGCTGTCGGATCAACTGGACCAATCCCCAACGGACGGATCGATTGCGGGATTGGCCAGCCGGTTCCGGTCAGGCATTGCCACCAGCCCCGCTGGCCAGCATGTCTGACCTGCGAGCCCGTTTCAGTAGAAAAACTTATCAGTCGCCTCAGTAGTTTGATCGCTTGTGTGGTTGCGTTGTGATGTAACACGCAAGTCTGGGAAAGGATTCCCGTATGAACGAGCGAGTCAAGGATGGTCAGGACCATCTCTCTTTGCGCCGGTCCCCCGACTCGCAACGGCCCGCATTACTTGCGAATGGCCTGCGAATCGATGGCCCCCATATCTCGGCAGCCCCCACGACGACCGTTCGAATCCCTGCTGACGAACCGGATGTTGACGTCATTGAGCATCGAGAGCTCTCGGTACCCGGTGCTCCTGCTTCCGAAACGCCGTCCCGGGCAACAAGCATCGAAGTCGGTGATCTGCCGGGAGTCAGCCAGCTCGCGCAGCGACTGCAGCAGCAGATTCAGTCCGAATTGACCGACCTGATGCAGCGGGACAACGAGCTGCGTGAACGGCAGAGTGTCCTCGAAGAGGAACGTCAGCGACTGCTGCATGAAATCACTGAAGAACGTGCCGAACTCGATGCGCGAAGGGCCCAGCAGGACACTATCGAAGCCTCGTTCGCACAGCGCACGGCCGAACTGGAAGACCGGATCCGCGAGCTGGAAGCGGGGCGCGAGTCGCTGCAATTGCTTCAAGTTCAGCTCTACCAGCGTCGGCAGACGATTCATCAGGAAGTTCTCGCAGGACTGAACGGCGAGCGGGCTCAGATCGAGCAGATTAAGCAGTCCCTCAAGCAAGAAGCGGACCGACTGCAACTGCTGAAGGACGAAGTTGAGCGGGCGCGGGAAGAGTTGAGCGTCGCGAATGCGCGCACCCTGCAAACGGAACGTGAAAACCTGTGGAAGTCTTTAACGACAGAATGGGAACAGCGAAATGAAGCGTTCCAACAGGAAAAAGAAGCGTGGCTGAGAGCCCGCGAACTGGAAAAGAACGAGTTTGACCGTGAAAAGTCTCTGCTCGAGGCGACGGTCCAGAGCGCCAATGCCGAGTTTCTCGCCGCGCGCGAAGCACTCTCAATCGAACTCACAAAAATGCGGCAGCAGCATGCCGAAGCACTTCACGCGGAACGAAGTGAGTTGTTGAATTCGGTTGAGCAACAACAGAAAACGTTGACTCTCCAGCAGGAAGAGCTGGCCCGCGAACGAACACTGGTCGAGAATCGAATTCGCTTCCAGCAGGAACATCTCGATAAGTCACGTGCTGACTTCGAACGTGCCCAGAACGACTATCGTCACGAGCGACAGGTCGAAATGACGCGTCTGGAAGAAACGAGCATGCTGCTGGTGATGCGACTCAGGCAGATCGACCTGTACCGTTCGTCGATCGACGAACGTGAGAAGTCCATCGACCGCGAATACGAGACATTTAATCGAACTCGACAGGCACTCAGCAGTACGGCGGAACTCGACAGGCAAAATTTTCAGGCCGAACGGGACGCCTGGGAACAGGAACGTCAGCTGCAGCAGGCGGAAATCCGACGCCAACTGGATGCCCTGGCCGAACGCAGTGAAGGGATGGAAAGTCGACGCGCCCGTCTCGACAAACTGCGAGCTGAACTCGAAGAGACCCATCGCGCCACGCTCGAAATGAGACTGGCTGTCGAGGAAGCCTGGGCACAACTGACAGAGGTCGTCAGTCAGGAAGAAGCACGTCAACGCGTCGAACAAGTCCGCGTTTCGCTCTCGGGCTACTATCAGCAGATGTACGAAACCTTGCAGGAGCAGCGTCGCGAACTGCAGGAAACGCAGACGAAGTTCGAGCGCCAGCAGCAGGAATTCGTTCAGGAACGACAGAAGCTCACGGCATGGTTCGAAGCCCGGGACGAAGAACTGCGGCAGGGTGAAGAACGGCTGAAGCAATCCGAACAGGAATCGTCTTCAAGTCAGGCGAACTGGCTGGCGGCCCGGGACCGCTGGTTGATCGAAAAAACTGAGGCTGAACAACTCATTCGTCGACTGCTGGCCTCTTTGGGCGAGAACAATCGAGGCCAGATCGTCGACATCGATACGATTCTTCCTCCTCCCTGATCATCTCACTTGCGACGCTTCGACTTGACGCCGGATCCACCGGAGTGAGATGGGTTCGAAGAGGGTGTCGCCACTACGGGAACCGGGACGGCCGCGTCCATGACCGCTCCGGTTTGCGATGGCAGCGGAGTGGAAGGTTCAGGGTTCGCCTGGCTATTCCCTTGCTGCACGAGTTCCTTCAGCTCGGCATTGAACATGTGAATTAATGCGAACAGGCAGGACGCCACGATGGGGCCGATGAAGATTCCCCACAGTCCAAGTACCTGAAGGGCCCCCACCACGCTCAGAAACGCCAGCAGCGGGTGCAGGTCGGTATCATTCTGTAGAACGTAGATTTTGACGATATTGTCGAGCATGCTGACGATGCAGACGCCCCAGAACGTCAACAGCGAAGCAGCCATCCAATTGCCTTGCAGCCCCAGCCAGACTGCACAGGGAACCCAGACAATCCAGGCTCCCACCAGCGGTACGACCGACGCGACCGTGGCGACTGCCAGGAAGACCCAGAAATGGCCGATCCCGCAGAAGTTAATCGCGATCGCAGTAGCGAATCCTTGAATTAACGCTGCAAGAAACGTGGCGGTAACGACCGCTCGTACCACGCTCGAGAACCGCTCGCGCAACCGGCGCTGATGATCAGCCGGAACCGGAATCAGTTCCTCTGCGGCTGCAATCAGTAACGGGCCATCGGCAAGGAAGTAGTAAAGGGCGGTAATGAAAATCCCGGCAGCGACAGTCAGTGAAACAAACATTCCCACGGTCGAGGAAGCATACTGAAAGGTTCGTCCGGCCAGTTGCCGTGCCAGCGACTGCATGCTCTCGCCAAACTGGCGTTTCCAGGTATCAATACGTTCCTCCGACAAGCCCCCAGGAACGATGGGTTCCAGTCGTTCGATGGCCGGAGTGACCGTACGGGTCCACAGCAAATCAAGACTGCGGTGCCAGTCACCGTCCAGATGCTGCTCTGCCAGTGAATAAAGCTGCACGGCAGAGAAGAACGTCCCAATCACGAGCGGTACCACAACCAGAGCCACCACGGCGCAGGTCGTCAACGCGGCGGCCAGCGAACGGCGCTCACCACACTTACGCTGGAAATACGCCTGCATCGGTTGACAGATCACGGCCAGCACTGCAGCCAGGAACAGAGGCAGGATGAAAGGTGCTATGACATGAAACAGCATTCCGCCCAGTAGCAGGATCAACGCAAACAGCACGGAGAGAGAGATGACCCGGTTCATGCAGACTTTCAGCCCGAGAAAGTGACAAGACGATCGAATGGAACAGTTCTGCAGGGGCTCCCCTGCGGGACTGGATCCGATTATTCCGCGGTGATCGGGACCCAGAAGATCGAAGCGTCCGGTACCCCTGCCTTCGACAATTCCTGTTTCAGATTTTCCTCAGCCTCAGCGCGTGCCGTCATATTTTCATAGATTCGCACTCGTAGCCCGTCAGCATCCCCCTTCGCCTGCTCGACCAGTTTGATCAGTTCCGGAAGTGTAATCGGTACATCTTTGGATCCGTCACTTTCCTGCCGTAGCAGGTAACTGTCTTCGTCGATCACCACGCGAACGACGTCCGTGACAGGGTAGACGCGTGCAGGGACTTCTGACTTGAGGGTTTGTGGTGGATTGACGACGCCGTCAGAGTTCACACTGACATGAGTCTCGCCCCCCCCCGTTCCCCAGCCGTCACTTCCCCCGGTTCCCAACCCCCATTTGCCGAGGTAAAGCCCCACACCCAGGCCCACCAGCAAGGCAGCCCCCAGTATGTTCCGCGTGCGGAACAATCCTCCGCGTGATTTTCCCGGCATTGGAATCAACCTTTCGTAAGGATCGTATAGTTCACTAGTCAACGCCCCAGCTCAGGCTGAGGCCGGTAACCGAAAACGGCATAATCGAACTTTTGCGTACTTCCGCCGTCCCCCTTTAACCGTTCGGCGAGGGCAGGCAGGCCACGCGACATCGCCAATCGATGGCGAAGTCTGCAATTTCCATAGCTGCACAGCATCAATACGCTATTTTTCGTCGTCGGAAACTTCTTGCTGACCTGCAGGATGGTATCGACAAAGTTTTCAGCCGATTCAATGACCTGCGACTTGATTCGCTGCCGATCCTGCCCGATTGTAATCAACAGGGAACCGTCTTCTTGCATATAAAGTTCCCAAACGTCGAATTGTTTGCGCATCTCGTTAAAGGTGAGCAGGTGATCGACGATTTCATCGCCCCGCGATGATGCCAGTTGTTGAAACCTCGCTTTGAGATCAGCCACATCGGCAGGTGAGATTCCACCCGACTCATTCTTGCTGCGCGGCTGCAGGAACTTATTCAGCGTCGCTTCCGGGATCTTGAACAGCTCCCGGACGAGTTGCCCGAGCTGCTCGCGTTCGTCATGTCGCGATTGATCAATCGACCGTTGCTGCAGTTCCCATTGGTCGACCTGCTGACGAAGCGCCGCGTTCTCTTCGGTGACCGATTCGCGCACTTTCGCCAGCCGATCCGCTTCCTGCGTGGCGACGATGCGAACTTCCATGTACTGGGCGAAGATCACGATCAGCATCAGATCAAGCAGGGGGGTCAACTGGAGCGTCAGACGGCGAACGTGCATCATGTACGCGCTCCTGCCGTGATCGATAATTCCCGCTTGGCTCGCGCTACCGTCTCCCGAACGTGGACCCGATTCTCGGCCAGGCGTCGAAACTTCGTCTCGACGATACTGTTAACGAACATCAGCACCATTGCCGAGAACAGTCCCATGAACGTCGACCAGATCGACTCACCGAAATTGCGGACAATGTCCGAGACGGTCTGCTGAGCGTTGGACTGCCCCGACTGCAGGCCGGCTCCGATCGCAAGAACGGTTCCCAGCACTCCTGCCAGGGGATAGGCTTCAATCATGGTACGACTGATGTTGTACCACGTCTCAAAGGCGTGTGACTGAAGATAGCGGCGTTCCTCATCGAGGATCCGCATTCGCAGCCAGAGGTTCTGCCGTTCGGTCGTCTTGGAAGGATCATCGAGAACATCTTTGATGTCGGCGAGAAAGGCGTCGATCTGATCCGACAGGTTTGATCCCCGATCGAGAATGCTTCGATACTTCAATTCCCGCGTGAACTGGTCGAAATCTGAAGCCATTCGCCGCAGGTCACGCCGCGACCAGACAATCAACCAGAAGAACACCAGCAGATGCACGAGTGCCACCGAGGCAATAACGGGTGTCGACAGATGGGACAGTCGATTTAACAATTCGGCCGAAGTTTCGGACGTCAACACTGGCATGAACCTGCCTCAGCAAAGAAACCAAAACGGGACGGATCCTGAACCAATGATTCTATAACGAGATCGGGGCGAGAAAGAACCGATGAGCCACTCCCACCCAACAGTGTAACCAATCGTCGTCGGCAATCTGCTTAGTGGCGGGGAAAATCCCCCGCGCGCCCAGTCCGAACCGGACGGAGGCCTCTCGCATTGAATGATCGTCAGGATTTCAACGTGTCAGTCGCTGCCAGCCTCCTTCCGCCGCTCGAACGCAGGATAAAAGCGTTGATTCGTTGTACACTCCCGCCGTGCAACATTTCTTTTCTGTGACGACAATGCCACGACTGCTCTGACGAGCAGCCATGTGCATCTCGTGAGAGCGTCCGACAAAGATTCAGTCCGCGTGGCGTGACCGATGGGTCCCTGAAACTGAAAGAAATATGATCAACGAAGTCTCAATTACGACTGGCGCACGCCTGCACTTCGGACCATTGTCAGTGGCAGCACCGGCAGGTGGCCGCTTCGGCGGAGTCGGAGTCATGATCGACGCGCCAAGACTCGTTCTCAAAGCACGGCGTCAGACACAGGATGCCGTACTGGGCGAGACGCACCTGATATCCCGGGTGACCGAATTTCTGAGACGCTCGCGTGAACATCTCGCACCGCAAGACCGCGTGGCCTGTCAGATTCAAATCCTCGAAACGGTCCCTTCCCATTGTGGATTCGGTTCGGGAACGCAGTTAGGTCTGGCCGTCGCCAGCCTGATCTCGCGACTGTCCGGTGAGTCTCAGGTACCGCTTCCAGTCCTGGCTCGGCGCGTGCAACGCGGGATGCGATCCGCCGTGGGGTTGTATGGGTTTCAGCAAGGGGGGTTCCTGGTCGATGGGGGACGGCTGGACGCGAATCAGCTAGGCACACTGGTCGCTCGAGTTCCTTTCCCCGATGAATGGAAATTTGTACTTGCCAAACCGGTTTCAGCAGCGGGGCTGTCAGGCGAAGCCGAGCAATCGGCCTTTGCACGGCAACCTCCCATGCCCAGCTCACTCACCGCTGAGCTTTGCCGGATCGTCCTGATGGATTGGTTGCCGGCCGTCATCGAACGTGACTTCTCACGCTGCAGTGAATCGATGTTTGCCTTCGGCCATGCCGTCGGTGACTTTTTCACTCCCACGCAAGGCGGGGTCTTCGCGCATCCTCGCATGGCGGAATGGGCGGATGTCATTCGACGGCAAGGGATCGAGGGCGTCGCTCAAACTTCGTGGGGTCCCACGCTGGCTGCGCTCTGCGATAGCAAAACTCACGCAGACCAACTTTGCAGGGACTTCCGACAGGATCCGCGGTGGTCCGATTGCACGTTCGACGTGGTCTCACCATTAAACCATGGTGCCCAGTTGCAAGTTGCATGAAGTCCCGGCGCGGGAGTTCAGACCGTGCCCGACAAACCTGGTTACACTTACGGGAGACAATGAACAATTGAGTTTGCAAGCGGGGAAACTCGATGACTGCTTGTCGATGACATAATAGTGGCCAGGTCGAGATGAAAAGAAGCAGTTCGTTTTTGATGGCATGATTCTTCCCCCAGCCGTAGGATGAGGACTCTTTACGCACCTGGTTGCAAAGGTCCGTTCCATGCAAAGTCGGATGCTTCTCGCTGGTATCGCTGGTCTACTGTTCGCGCCAATTTTCGCCAATGCCACGGAACCACCCGAGTTTCATCGGGATGTGCTGCCGGTGTTGCGGAAGTACTGCGTCGGCTGCCACAACCCCCAAGAGGCGGAAGGTGGCCTCGTCCTGCAGGACTACGCCCGCACCGTGCAAGGGGGAAGTGAAGGGCCTGGAATTGTGGCAGGAAAGAGCCGTGAAAGCCTGCTCTGGAAACGCCTGACCGCGACCGACGAAACCAGGATGCCGCCGAAAGATCATCCTGCTCCCGCGCCCGAGGAAGTTGCTGCGATTCGTGAATGGATCGATGCCGGCGCAAAAGCGCCTGCTGCGCCCTTCACTCGCCCTGACCTCGTCACACCCAGGATCACCCCCAGAGGAAAAGTAAACGAAGCGATTACATCCGTCGCGTTCTCTCCTGATGGAAACACGATTGCTCTGGCTGGGGCTCAACGAATCGAAATCATCACCGGGGAAAACGTCATCCCCCTCAGGGGACACACAGGGTCGGTGAATGAAGTTCGTTTCTCTGCGGACGGTAAGTGGCTTTGTGTGGCAGCAGGGGAAGTGGGACTGCTCGGCGAAGCGACCCTCTGGAACACCGCCGACTGGACCCGCAGTGCCCTGTTTCAGGGACACCAGGACACACTCTACTCGGCACAGCTCAGTCCCGATGCACGGACGCTCGCAACTGCGGGATATGACCGCAATCTGATCGTCTGGGACGTCGCGACAGGTCGATCCCTGAAGACTTTTCAAGGACACAACGACGCGATCTATAGTGCGAGTTTCTCGCCGAACGGGAAGTTGATTGCCACAGCAAGTGGCGATCGAACCGTCAAACTGTGGGATGTCACTTCTGGCAGTCGACTCGACACGTTTTCGCAGCCAGCCAAGGAACAGACGTCGGTGGCGTTTCGTCCTGATGGGAAACACGTTGCCTCAGGAGGGGCCGATGCTCGAATCCGAATCTGGCAGATCAGCGACACGGGTCAGGAAGGGACGAACCCCGTTCTGTTCGCGCGGTTTGCACACGAAGGTCCGATTCTGGCTGTCGTTTATTCGCCTGACGGTCGCCTGCTGGCGTCAACCTCCGAAGACCTGCGCATCAAGATCTGGGAAACAAACAAGTACACCCAGGTGGCCGTCCTTGAACGGCAACCCGACTGGGCGTCGGCACTGGCCTTCGCCCCCGACAACCGGCGGCTACTTGTCGGACGCATGAACGGTGATCATCAGATCTACTCCATCGATTCCGCCTGGGCTGACTCGCACAGAGAAATGGCGCCACTGGTCGAGACGACACGTCCTGCAGAGATCGCGCTCTCGCAGCATCTTAGTCCCGTAACCGAGATCGAGCCGAACGACACTCCACAAACCGCTCAAGCCTTGTCGGTTCCCTGTCTCGTGCAGGGAGAATTGAATAGCGCGAACCGAGCCACGTCCGACGGCGATTACTACCGGATCGAAGCTCGTCATGGTGACCAGTTCGTCTTCGAGACGATCGCCGCCCGCAACGGATCATATGCCGATACGAAACTCGAGATTCAGTATCCGAATGGAAAACCAGTGCTCAGAGCACTCCTGCAGGCAGTGCGCGATTCCTGGATTAATTTCCGGCCGATCGATTCGTCTTCGCCCGACGTCAGGCTCGAGTTCTGGGAAGAAATGGATCTGAATCAGTTGGTCTACATGAACGGAGAAGTCTGCAAAACATTTCGCGCCCCTCAAGGTCCTGACTCGGGCTATGTGCTGTACTCGGTCGACGGGAAGAGACGTGGTTATTTCGACACCAGTGCAGCGGCCCACGCCAAAGATGAGCCCGCCTATATCGTCGAAGCGTATCCCCCCGATTCGAATATCGTCGAAAATGGTCTTCCCGTCTTTCCCGTGTATTACGCCAACGATGACGATGCGGAACGAAAACTGGGCAAGGATTCGCGAATCTTGTTTACTGCACCAGCAACGGGTGCGTATTTCATCAAAGTGACAGATGTTCGGGGGCTCAGTGGTCCAGACTTTTCCTATCAGTTGAAAGTTCGTCGGCCCAACCCTGACTTCACTGTGACCCTCAATACGATGAATCCCAAAGTTCCAGCGGGAAGCGGACAACGCCTGAAGTTCACTCTGTCACGAGTGGATCACTTTGACGGGCCGGTCAGACTCGATCTGGCCGGTTTGCCCAATGGCTTCGATGCCTCGTCCCCCACTGTGATTGAGGCGGGGCTTTATGAAGCGTTCAGCGTCCTGACCGCCTCTCAATCTGCTCCGGAACCGACTCAAGCAGACCTGGACAGAATTACGATCCTCGCGACGGCAGAGATCAATGGACGGCTTGTCACAAAGACAATCGGAGGACTCGGGGAGGTGAAACTGGACAAGCCCGGTCCTGTCCGAGTTTCTCTCGTTCCCGATGATCCCCGTTCAACCACAGAAGAGGGTGGTCTGGTCATCGAGCCGGGCACGACGATCACGGCCAAAATTATCGTTGAACGGAATGGTCACGAGGATGACGTTCGGTTTGACATCGATAACCTGCCTCACGGAATTATCGTCGATAACATCGGACTATCGGGAGTGCTGGTCCGCAAGCAGGAGACGGAGCGACAGATCTTCCTGACCGCTCGTCCCTGGGTCCCCGAGACCGAGCGACTGATCCATGCTGTCACTCAGGGAGTCGGCAATCAGGCATCCGCGCCCGTAACATTGCGAGTGAAGAAGAAGTCTCCTGCCGATGCCAAAGCAGTCGCCGCTCAGTAGGGCGCCGGACCAGAGCGGGCCACTTAACCGGCCCTTGAAACAGTTTCAATCTGCTCGAACACCGCCTCGTCGCTCAACAGAAATTCGGATCGGACGTGGTAGTGAAAGGTTCTCCAAGTTTCGCAACTCGTCAGAGGAACCCGCAGTCCTCTACGAGCTGCGCGAAGGTTCTGCTCCGTTTGAACGAAAGTGGGTTCACCTGCTCTAATAGACGCCGCATTCCAGCACCGATGGTCTGACGAGCCACCGAGGTGGACTGCGGATTTTGAAGATTCCGGGCCGACGGGGCACACGTTAATTCCCCGACCCTTTCCGACGGAAAAAGAGTTTTACATTGAGCACAACGGAAAAATGGTATTCAGACGGACTGAGGTTTACGTGCACGCAGTGCGGTAACTGCTGCACGGGTTCTCCGGGCGTCGTTTGGGTCACCGATGACGAACTGCAGGCGATTGCCGATTTTCGCGGTGAATCGATCGGGGAAACCCGCATCACGCACACCAAACTGATTGGTGGCCGAAGAACGCTCCGCGACTACCCCAACGGTGATTGCACTTTCTTCGACGGACAGACTCGTCGATGTACAATTTACCCGGTTCGCCCCCCTCAATGCGGCACCTGGCCGTTCTGGAATTCAAACCTCGAGAGCCCCGACACCTGGAAGCGAGGACAGACCGTTTGTCCCGGCATGGGGAATGGGGACCTCGTGCAACTGGAAGAGATCGAAAGACAGGCAGCAATCATCGACATTTAGACCGCGCTCCCGGACGTCCTTCCAGCACGTCTTTCATTGATCGGCAGGATATCCCTTCCGTTACTCAGGAAGCTGCGGTCGCCCGATCCCCTGAAGTGGGCGGAGGAACGGACCGAAAGAGGAAAGGCCCCCGAAGTGCTGCGTCGGGCCATCGGGAACGACGGGCTTGAGCCGACTCCTGAAGCTGCGCCGTCAACACACGCAGCTTGTCGAGTGTCTTTAAGGTGAACTTCGCCTCCCCACTGACGACTCTCTGAACAACCGACGTCTTGGAGCGAATCAGGGCTCGGCTCAATCTAACAAGGTGCGAAGGTCCCGCGACTTTGACTGCTCGAGCAGTTCAGCGAGATCAGCCGACGACGCCGGCAACATCGCCTACAAGACAGCTTACAAAAGAGATAAGTGAGCGTACACCGGGGATTGTCGTGCCATTTTTTGATGGTTAGTATCGTCTTGCACTTCTCCCAGCGCAAGTCGGCGTTAGTACTCACCAGAGACGCACCATGCAACCTCACCGCGAAGTAAGGTTCGATGAAAACGTCACACATCTGATAAGGCCTGAGCTCAAAAATGCACTCTCTTTATTGCTTCAAGCTCACGAGACCGCATTTCGTTTGAGCCTTCCGAAGTGGGAATTCGCCCTCGAAGTTCACTCGATCAAGGAAGCGGGACTGAACAACAATGATTTGCGGTATCTGATCTGCCAGGGGATGACCGAACATCGCGTGGAAATCACCCGACGGGGTGCCCGGCAAAGAAGTTTCGATCTTCCTCCCGGTATGTCGATCGATGCTCGAAGCTGTTTTGTATTGGCCGATGAACGCGTTCAACTCGTGCAGAAAATGATTTCAGATGGTCCGACCGTAATGGATGCAAGCCGTTTTTCGCCGCAGCGGTGCCCGCAGGCGGC
>NZ_DASWWZ010000571.1:0-2525 GCF_036405755.1 Schlesneria sp. | reverse complement strand
CTGCTTCAGCTCTTCGAACTGGGCATCGGTCTCACCCGGGAAACCGACAACGAAGGTCGTTCGCATGACCAGTCCGTCAACGCGATCACGCAGCTTGCGCACCAGTTCTTCCGTCTGGCTGCGATTGACTCGACGCTGCATCCGTCGCAACACCTGATCATTGATATGCTGCAAGGGCATATCGAGATAAGGGATCACTTTCGGTGAATTGTTGATGGCGTCGATCAGTTCATCAGTGAAATGAATCGGATACAGATACATCAGGCGGATCCAGTCGACTCCGTCGACCTGATCCAGTTCCTTGATCAGATCCGCCAGTCGGACTTTGCCGTAAAGATCCAGTCCGTAGTACGTGGTGTCCTGGGCGACGAGATTCAGTTCGCGTACACCATCTTTGGCCAGTTCCTGGGCTTCTGCGATTACCATTTCGATCGGCTTTGTGATGTGCTTTCCGCGCATCTTCGGGATCGAACAGAATGTGCAGGTCCGGTCACACCCTTCGGAAATCTTCAGGTAGGCAAAGTGCTGCGGCGTGATTCGCAGACGAGCCCTGTCATCCATCGCTTTCAGCGGAGCAGGACGGAAAAGTTCCCGCTGTTCGCGTGCCATGCCGATCAGGTGATCGGCGACACGATTAATCTCGTCACGTCCGAAGACCCCGACGATGTGATCGATTTCGGGTAGCTCGTCGAGCAGCGCGGGGCCAAGTCGTTGCGGCAGACAGCCTGCCACGATGACCCCCTTGGTTTTGCCTGCTCGCTTCAGATCGAGCATTTCACGGATCACAGCCTTGGATTCGGCACGGGAACTGTCGATGAATCCGCAGGTGTTGACAATGACGAAGTCTGCTCCGTCCGGTTCGCTGACGAGCGAGTAACCGTCGAGAGCCAGGGTTCCCAGCATTTTCTCGCTGTCGACCAGGTTTTTGGGACATCCCAGCGACACGAAGGCGTAGGTCCCCTTCGCGATCGATGGCGGGCCATCCTCGGGCTGAAACGAGGGAACGGGATCAACGGACGAAATAATCGGCAAATGCATGGGCTTATTCATTTTCACGAGTACAAATTTTCGACCGGAATTCTAACCGACCAGACCAGCAAGTGACAGCTATTCGGGAATTACCTATTTTTACGGGAATCACGCACATCGGATTCAGCGTCCACTCGCGAGGGTCCCCTGCACTTCTGAGAGCGTACGGGCCGCGCGATTGCGTTACCCACGAAGTTGTACGTTCGAAATCAGCAGGCCCAGCCGAGGATCCCAACATCTTAGGCGACAGACCACACCTGGAACCCGAACTCGTTCCACTGGCTGGAGTTGATTGGGTCTCGTGTCGCGACACGAGACCCAATCCGCCCATGCAGTATTCTAATGTCCGTTTCCGTTAAGAGGCTTTTGTCGGACACAGTCGACGTAGTACCGGCGGACTCCGTCGATGTCTTCCCCAACCAAACCGTGGATGTCGGTATCGAATCCGGGAAACTTTTCGTTGAACATTCGCGCGAATTTGAGGTACTCGACAATCGTACGATTGAACCGCTCCCCAGGGATGAGCAGCGGTATCCCGGGTGGGTACGGGGTCAGCAGAACGGCCGTCGCCCGACCTTCCAGATGATCGATCTCAACGCGATCGATTTCTCGATGCGCCATCATATCGAAGGCATCGGACGGCTTCATGGCCGGCAGCATGTCCGACAGGTACATCTCGGTGGTGACTCGTGCGACGTCATGATCTCTGTAGGTCTGGTGAATCTGCTTGCACAGATCCTTCAGACCGATCCCCTCATAGCGGGGATAATGCTGACAGAACTCAGGCAAGATTCGCCACATCGGCTGATTCTTATCGTAGTCGTCCTTAAATTGCTGCAGAGCACTCACCAATGTATTCCAGCGTCCCTTGGTGATCCCGATGGTGAACATGATGAAGAACGAGTAGAGCCCCGTCTTCTCTACGATGACACCGTGCTCCACCAGATAGCGGGTGACGATGGATGCGGGAATTCCGGATTCGGCGAACTGGCCACTGACATTCAGACCCGGAGTGATCACGGTCGCCTTGATGGGGTCCAGCATGTTGAAGTTCGGCGCGATGTTACCGAAGCCATGCCAGTCTTCGTTAGCCTTCAGCAGCCAGTCGTCGCGATGACCGATCCCCTCCTCTGCCAGGTTTTCCGGTCCCCAGACCGTAAACCACCAGTCCTTGCTGCCCCATTCTCCCGCCACTTTTCGCATGGCTCGGCGGAAGTTAAGAGCTTCGACGATCGATTCTTCAACCAGCGCGGTTCCCCCCGGCGGTTCCATCATGGCCGCCGCAACGTCGCAGGAGGCGATAATCGCGTATTGCGGCGAGGTCGACGTATGCATCAGATACGCTTCGTTGAAGACGCTGCGGTCGAGTTTTTCCGTCTCCGACTCTCTGACCAGAATCTGTGACGCCTGCGAGATCCCGGCCAGGAGTTTGTGCGTCGAATGCGTGGCAAACATCATCGAGGATTTTGGACGAGGTCGGTCCTTACCGATCGCGT
>NZ_DASWWZ010000570.1:0-18928 GCF_036405755.1 Schlesneria sp. | reverse complement strand
ATCGATTGCGGTGCGTGTGTACCCGAATGTCCACCACATGCGATCTATTACGAAGACGATGTGCCCGAGAAATGGAAAGCGTATATCGACCTCAATCGCGAAATGGCCCCTCAATGTCCCAACATCATAGAGAAGAAGGCCCCCTTGGAATGAGGGACCTGGATGGTTCAGAGACGCACGTCGGTGACTCCTCTTGTGGCCTTGCCGCCCCGGTAGCCGCGATGAAGCGTCAACCTGTCAGCACTTAGCACTGGCGCGCAGCCTGAGCAGGATCGCAGCGCGACGACATCCCTGGTCACCCGCAATGAAGGCCCTTCGCCGGTCAACAGGCTCCCTCACTCCTCGACGAGGGTGAACGGTTACCGAGACCCCTGTTCGGACCCTATTCCAAAGGATTGGCTGTTCGGGCTCGCTGGATTGCTGCTGGTTGCTGACACTACTGGCGTTCGGAATGATTCAGCGACATCGATCGAAGGATGGCGAAGCCGAGCGGGAAGGTCTCACTGTTAGAAAATTAGGGATTCCGTGGGTGGACTTAACACAACCTCATCGACGTGAAGTTTGTTTGACGACGCGGATCCAATTATTGGGGTGGCCGGCTGGCCAACTCTTGGCCAGCCGGTGGCCAGTCCCATGTGCTGCAGAGGTAACGGATTAAGATTTTTCAGGGGACTGGCCAGGCTGGCCAGCCGATTGCAAGACAGCCGACTTTCCCTTCCCGTGAGGGTAGCTGGTTGGCCGCAGCTCGCTGGCGAGCGTTTCTTTGTCGGGCTTCATCGAAGGTGCTCAACGAGGGCAGAGCGAGTGGTCCGCCGGTGTGGACAGCGGCAGTTGAATTGGAGCTGGCAAAAGGGGAGACCGTGGATCTGACGTTTGCGGGCGGCCATGGGGTTGTTTCCGTGACCGATTGGCGTGGTAATATTCGCAGAGCCTTGGCACGATTTTCTCTATCGGTTGCCCGCGCTGGAAAACTGTCCCCATTGGAATCCGATGCGGCATCCCCCCAGAATTCGCCCTATGCTGGAGACGATCGAGACAGGGTGTTGATGTGACAGGCTGTTCGGTGGTAGACGCCGAGGCCCGCTAGCGACCTGGATGAGGAGAATCAAAAGTGAAGCAGGTGGTTCAGGCGTTTGACCGTGCTCTGATTTGCGAGGTTCCGGTTGACGATGCTGATGCGCTGGAGAGAAAGCTGGTTACGGCCACGACCCTGTTTGCCGACCGGGCAGCGCGTTTGAAGCCACATCAACGACTGGCGATTCTGCAGCGTTTGGAAGGGCTGATGGACGCTCAGCGAGATTTTCTCAGTCGACAGATTGCCCGGGAAGGTGGAAAGCCATTAGCGGATGCCAAAGTTGAGGTGACGCGGGCGATTGACGGCGTTCGGTGTGCAGCGGCTGCATTGCGAACGAGTGGAGGCCAGGAAATACCGATGGGACTGACGGCGGCCAGTTCTGACCGCCGTGCCTTTACCATTCAAGAGCCGATCGGTGTCGTGGCCGGGATTTCTGCATTTAATCACCCCCTGAACCTGATTGTGCATCAGGTCGTTCCTGCGGTTGCGGCGGGATGTCCCATCATCATCAAGCCTGCTTCATCGACCCCCTTGTCGTGCTTCTCATTTGTGAATCTGCTGCACGAAGCGGGTTTGCCACCGGAGTGGTGTCAGACGTTCCTGCCCGCGTCCAGTGATCTGGCGGAAGTACTGGTTTCGGATCGGCGCGTGGCATTCGTCAGCTTTATTGGTTCCGGTAAAGTTGGCTGGCGGCTGCGTTCCATCCTCGCACCGGGGACGCGGATTGCACTGGAGCACGGCGGTTCGGCGCCAGCGATCATCGATCAAGCGGCCAACCTCGATCGCCTGATTGAACCGTTGGTAAAGGGGGGGTATTACCACGCCGGACAAGTCTGTGTTTCGACCCAGCGGATTTACGTCCATCAGGATCTCAAAACCGAGTTTCTCAAACGGTTCACCGCTCGCGTGGCGGCACTCAAGGTGGGTGATCCGCTGAACGAAGAGACCGAAGTGGGGCCGATGATCACTCCGGCCGAAGCGGACCGTGTCACCGAGTGGATCGACGAGGCCGTCGGGGGTGGTGCAGAGCTGATCGGCGGTGGCAGGTTGAGTCACACGACAGTCGTTCCTTCGATCCTGGTCAATCCGTCTGTCGATTCCAAAGTTTCAACGCAGGAGGTCTTCGGACCGACGACGTGTGTCTATTCTTATGCGGACCTCGATCAGGCCATTGAGGCGGCGAATTCGCTGCCGTTCGCGTTCCAGGCAAGCATTTTTACCGAGCACCTGCGGACAGCGCTTTATGCCTCCGAACGCTTGGATGCCTCAACGGTGATGATTAACGACCACACCGCCTTTCGGACCGACTGGATGCCGTTTGGAGGACGGCGTGAGTCTGGCTATGGGATCGGGGGAATTCCCTACACAATGCGCGATCTGACGCAGGAAAAACTGATTGTTTTTCGGTCGTAGTAACGGGATGCATGGCAGAGGTCTGTGAACTGGGCGCGGCGAGCGCAAACGAAGACAAATCCGATCGTGTCGCAGCTTGGACGATCGGGTCCGATTCTCCTTGGAATACCCCCAGCGATGGTGTGAGAAGCGAAACGGGCAGACCGGAGCGAAGTTCCGAATGGCTCTCAAGATTATCTGGCCGCTACATCGCGTGTTTGTAGCGGGAGAGAATGACTGTAAGTAATTCAAATAAATGAGTTTCCGTTCAATGGAAAGCCCCTTTACAGGGGACTGGTGCGGGCTACAATTTCCTGCGGAAAGCGAAGAAAAAATGGGAATCGATAGATCCAAATGCGGCCAGGAACGTTTTTAAGAACATGCGATCACGAGAAGTGACGAATCACTTTGGTGAAGCAGAGAGGGACGTTTGTCGAAGTGAGGTTCGAGCGTTCGAGTGACCTCAGGACAAGCGGCCCGCACAGAGGCGATGGATTCAGCATGGAGAACTTGAGAATGAAAATTCAGGTCACGACCGACAACCACACGATGAAGACGCCTGAGTTGAAGAAGCATGTCGAAGACGCGGTCGAGACTGCGTTGAAGCGCTTCGGCGATCGAGTTACTAGAGTCGAAGTTCATTTGTCGGACGAGAATAGCAGTGTCAAGAACAGTGATACTGACAAGCGTTGTGTGATGGAAGCGCGGCTGGCGGGACTGCAGCCGATGGCTGTCACTGCCGAAGCTGCTGCGATCGAAAAAGCCATCGCCGACGCCGCAGAGAAGCTCGAACGGCGAATTGGCAGCACGGTTGACCGATTGAACGACCCTAAGGGGCGAACTTCCTTCGCTGGTGAAGTTGTCCCGTAAACTGAACTGAAAAGGAGACTCGCGGGTGATTGTAGAGTCGCGAGTTTGCCCTCGTCAGGAGAAATGAGGGGGATCGCTCCTTCGCGGGAAACTCGTGGACACGATCGAGTGAGGGTGAAAGACTTCACCTGACCCTTCGAATTCTCCTCGCGAACCGAATCGACAGGCCCGTGGTAGTTACAAAAAACTGTCACGGGCCTGTCGCCTGCCATCCTGGCCGGCGCAATGCGCGGGCTGAAATTGGCGAGGCCTGCAACTCGCGGTACAGCAGGCCGGTTGATCGCGCGATGCGACGCACTTGCGGCAGGGGATCCCTGCACTGCCAGGTCAAAGTCTCCGCGCCGGAAGTCCTTCCCGTGCTCGATCGCAAGGAGGGATTTCGCGCAAAAAATCGCGAGAATTCGAAATTTCCAGTCTTTTCGTTACGGCAAATCGCTGTACATTGAATTGTCGAACAAATGGATAGCATGACGAGGGTCGTAAGTTGTAACGAGACTCGATTGCAGCGAGTCCCGGCTTAATAGACTCTGCTGGCTCAGGTTGACCGTCATTTGGCTGGGTCAGTGAAGAGCCCCGTTCCCGTGAGGCACGCGTATGTTTAATGCGGAGCGAAGTTGGAACAGGCCGCTGCTACTAAGCACGGTCATGCTGCTTCTCTCTGCACTCCTATGTGACCGAAGTGTGGGTGACGACGTTATCGAGATCGACAGCAGCGACGCCTTCGTGTCGATGTCGGACGGGATTGAACTCGCGACGACCGTCTATCAGCCGAAAACCGGGGGACCGTTCCCCGTCATCCTGGCTCGCACGCCTTACAACAAGGATGGTCAGAAAGCGGAAGCGGAACGTTTTTGTGCGCATGGTTACGCATATGTTGCTCAAGACTTGCGAGGCCGCTTCAAGTCCAAAGGGACTGACGCCATCATTTTCCACAATGACGGCTGGAATATGCCCCACGACGGCCACGACACCATCGCCTGGATTTCTCAGCAACCCTGGTGCAACGGAAAAATCGGTACGACGGGGGGCTCGGCACTGGGCATTACGCAGAACATGGCAGCCCCGGGAGCACCCGCGGCCCTGACGTCCCAGTACGTCGTGGTCGCTTTCTCGGACATGTATCATCAGGGGGCTTACCAGGGAGGCGCCTTTCGTTCGGGACTGCTGGAAAACTGGTTGAAGGGAACCGGAATGTCTCCTGCGAACCTGAAGACGTTCGTGGAACATCCGAAATTTGATTCCTTCTGGAGCGAGCTGTCTCCGGAATCGCAGGCCAAGCGAGTGAATGCCCCCGGTGTCTTCATCGGTGGCTGGTACGACATCTTCCTGCAGGGGACGATCAACTCATTCACGACGATTCAATCACAGGGAGGCCCAGCCGCTCGGGGCCGTTGCCGTCTGGTGATCGGGCCGATTGGCCATGGGAGCATGAATGAACTTTCTTACCCGGCAAACTCAGCACGATTACCGCGCTGCGCGGACAGTCTCGCGTGGTTCGATGCCACTCTGAAGGGAAAAGAGAACGGCGTTAACAGTGAAAAGCCGGTCAGCTACTACGTCATGGGGGATCCTACGGATTCCTCCGCACCGGGGAACTACTGGCGAACAGCGGATTCCTGGCCCCCCATCTCGACGGCCACCCCGTTTTATCTTCATCTCGACAAAAGACTCGATACGAAACCTTCCGCCGAAAACGGGAGTATACCGTATCGGTACGACCCCTCGGAGCCAGTGCCGACGATCGGCGGTGCGGAACTGGGGCTTAACATCGGTCCACGTGATCAGCGGTCGGTTGAGTCGCGTTCCGATGTCCTGGTGTTTACGACTGACGAGCTAACGGAGTCTGTGGAAGTGACGGGGCGAATCGAGGCGCGACTTTTTGTTTCCTCCAACTGTCCTGATACCGATTTCACGGTCAAGCTGACAGATGTGTACCCCGACGGGCGTTCGATGCTGGTAACGGATGGGATTCGACGTGCGAGGTTTCGTGAATCGTTTGAGACCGAGAAATTTCTTGAGCCGGGTGAGGTCGTGGAAGTTTCTGTCGACCTGTGGAGTACGTCGCTGATTTTCAATAAAGGGCATCGTATTCGAGTCGCTATTTCCTCTTCGAATGCTCCCCGGTTTGATCCCAATCCGAATACGGGGCATGGATTCCGAGTTAATCACGAGAAACGTATTGCTGACAATACCGTCATGATTTCTGATAAGTATCCATCGAGGGTTATTTTGCCAGTACATACGACATCCGACTGAAAATCGAAAATTCAGGTGTCTCACCTCACTTGTGGCCGAGCCAGAATTGGACATCGCCTTCGGGAACTGAGTAGACTTATTTGCATCTCCTTGGACGATGCTTTCAGCGAGTTCATGAGTATCAGGTCAAGGTTGGCCGAACTTCTGTCGTCGAAAGAACACGATTGTGTCAGAAACGCAAAGGGATTGGGCCGAGGTCTTTTCAGACCTGACGAACGAAATCCAATCGATGCTTAAAAACTGCAGCATCAGTGGAGAGTGCGTCGTCTGTCACGCGGAAACACGGCGGGTTCGAGATATCAAAGTTGATCACGCTGATTTTTATATGACGGTACCGCTGCGCCTGTGTCGTCACTGTTCCGCTCAACCTCCCTTTATAAGCCGTCGCTTTGGAACTCGCTGGAACGGAGCGGTTGAATCCCTGCGTGAAAATTTTGCGAGATGGGGAATGTGGCGATCCCGGAAGGGGCATGAGCCAACGGCTCCTCAACTGTCACTCCTCGAATACTTCACGCGAGTGCCGACGTATCAGAAGTTGTTCGCGGCGTTTCCGGCTATCACTGTCACCGCTGGGCCCGTTCGCGACATCAGTCTGATTCCTGATCCGGGCGAAGATTTACGGTTCCTGAGCAATCTGCAGCAGCGGACGTCGGTGTCGTATCTGATGACGGCCGAAGAAGTGTCTCGATCGGGTATTCCTCACTCGTTGTTGTTCAGCTATCCGGAAATTGTCAGCGATCTGATCCAGCGCGAAGTGGGGGACGTTCGTGACAATCAGGCGATCCTCTCCCAGGTCGCCGCGGTATTGCTGCCCGGCCGGACATGGCAGTTTGATGTTCAGGTGCTGGCATCGAATGCTCGCCAACGGACTGATTCAGTCGCACAGAAACTGCGCCGGAAACTGGAACAGATTCCAACCTGGCCGGTCGCATATCCCATCGTGTTTGTTGTGCGCCGATCCTTTGGCAGAGCCTCCCGTAATCTCCAGGACCTGGTAATTCATCCGTTTGAGGACTGGTCGCGCCGGGTGGTTCTGCCAGATGTAACCAGCTTTTGCGAGATGGCGCTGAAAGTCTACGAAGTCGAAGAAGTTAAGGACCTGATTGAGTTTCGCCTGGAAGACTGTCAGGCATTGATCGAATGCTCGCCCAAAAGCGTGAAGCTGAAGTTGCTGCATGCGAACGGCCTGCAAATTCTGGGGAGGGTTCAGGAAGAGCTGGAAGTTTACGATCGTTTGATCGAAGAGTACCCCGATGACGGGACCGTCGTTCATAAACGGATCATGTGTCTGTCAAACGCGGGTCAGCTTGAGAGAGCCGCTTCCGAGTGCCAGCGTCGACTGGAACGTCACCCCGAAGACGCCGACGCCTTTGTCCTGCTGGCGAACCTGCAGCTGGATATGAATCACGCCGAGGAAAGTCTTAAACAGATCAACTCGGCGCTGGCGATTCAGAAGTCGGCCCATTTCTGGTGCGTCCGTGCGAATATCCTCAGTACGCTGGGGCGGACCAGTGAGGCGCTCAGCTCGGTAAATGTGGCACTGATGTCGGACTTTGATTGTTCTCAGGCGTATTTGTTGCGGGCTAAGTTCCACCTTCAGGCGGGACGAACGGAACAGGCCCTGAAAGACCTGAATGACTATGAACGCTGTGTCGGCTTGTCGCTGGATTCCATCCAGATGAAGGCTGAGGCACTGGCACAACTCAAAAGGATTGGGGAAGCAGAACAGGTCTTTCGATCGGCGCTGGATTACGCCCCCGAGAACGTCATTCTGCGTATGCAGTGGGCAGAGTTCCTCGGCCAGAACGGGAAGCTAGAGTCCGCGCGGCAGGAATGCGATCAGATTCTGAATTCCTCTGACCGATTCGGAGCTGCGTTCTCACTGCGCGCGGCAGTCCTGCTGGAGTTGGGGCATTTTGAAGAGTCGATTCATGACGCCGATAAAGCAATTGAACTCATGGAAAACTCACCGAAGTCCTACATGATCAGGGGCCTTGCCAAGGCCTCACTGGGACGAGTCGACGAGGGGCTGGACGATCTGGATACCTGCCTTACTCAGGACCCTCGCTACTCGATCGGTCGCCTGCACCGTGGACGCTTGCGTGCGGGGCGGGACGAATGTGAGTCCGCGATCGACGACTTTACGGACGCTTTAGAAACGGCTCCAGATTGGGTTGAGGCGCTTCTGGAACGGGGCTACGCATTGCTCAAACTTGAGGAGCACGAACGAGCCCGAGAGGACTTTGACCGTGTGATCGAACTGGCGCCCGAGCGTGCGGACGGATATACCGGCCGGGGTATTACCTATCTGATCGAAGGGAAGAAGGCCGCTGCCGCCAGCGACCTCGATCAGGCAATCGAACTCGACCCCAGTAATCTCAATTGCCGGCTGAATCGGGCCAAGTTACTACTCGAATTGACCGAAATGGATCTTGCCAAGGAAGACCTGAATGAGATCCTCGCCGCCGAACCTGAGAACGGTGCGGCGCTCTGGCAGCGGGCTTACATCAATCTGTATCAGGGTCAGTTCGCAGAGGCACAGCAGGACTTCGATCGCGTCATTGAGCTGAACCCGAACTTGTCGCAATCGCTCATCGGACGAAGCGTCGCGTTTGAGTTTGCCGGTGACGTCGAGAGAGCCGAGGCGGATCGCGAAGAAGCGCGGCGACTGGAACCGTTCTCGACTGATCAACTGAACACAGATCAGATCCTGCTCACCGCCAGTGTGGCGGCGATGAACGAACAGTTTGAAAAAGCGATAGAACTGGCCACCAAAGTCATCGAGGAACACGCAGACCCTCCGGCAGAAGCGTACCGAACGCGGGGTCACTCGCGGTGGTACATCGAGAACTTCGTGGATGCACTCGATGACTACGCTCACATCATCGAGAACACCGATGACGCAACGCGGCACGATTATAGTGCCTACGGTCAAATCCTGTGTGAGTTGGGTGAGTATCAGGACGGCCTCGTTTCCGTGGAACACTCCATCGAAATTGCCCGGGAAGAGGATGATCGAGTAGGTCTGGCTTATTCAGTCAACGGACAGGGCAGGGCACTCGCCGGCATGGGGCTTTATGACCAGGCAGAATGCTCATTTGCAGAATCCTATTCACTCAAGCCTGACAATCCCTGGCTGCATTTCTACCGGGGACTGATGTACGTTGAGCGGGATGACACGAAAAAGGCGTTCGCCTGCTTCGAACAGGCTCTGTCCGCAAACTCTCCGAAGCTTCCACCGGCGAAACGACGTCGCGCCTTGGGGTATGTGGAAACAATACGGAAGAAACGAGTTGAAGAGCTATCGTAATAACGATGCGACCGTAGGCTCACATCGAGCCTACGGTCGTAAGTTGTCGATGGTTGAGTTTGAAGGACTGACAAGTTGGCGAAGGTCATAGGGCGGAGGCGGAGTACCCAATAATTACGGGAACAGCTTCCTGGCGACTTCAGCGACGTGCCGACCCTGGAAAGTTGCCATGGCGAGTTCTTTGCTACTTGGTTGGCGTGAGCCGTCTGCACCTGCGATCGTCGCGGCGCCCCAGGGAGATCCCCCTTTCAGTTCGCTGATGTCCGCGAGTTCCGGACATGAGTAAGGTAGCCCAACATAGATCATACCGTGATGCATGAGTGTGGGGATAAAGCTGATGATCGTGCTTTCGTTCCCGCCGCCCGTTCCAGTACTGGTGAAGACACTGGCAACTTTTCCGACCAGCCCCCCTTTCACCCACAGTCCCCCCGTCTGGTCAAGAAAGAGACGCATCTGTCCTGCCATGTTCCCGAAGCGGGTCGGGGTCCCGAAAATGATGGCGTCGTATTCGCTCAGTTCCTTGGGATCAGCGACGGGAGCAGCCTGATCCAGTTTAGCCCCCGCGCGCTGAGACGCTTCCGAGGACATCGTTTCAGGAACTCGCTTGAGAGTCACTTCGACACCGTCGACGGATTTTGCTCCTTCAACAATCGCCTGCGAGAGCGTTTCGATATGCCCATACATCGAGTAGTAGAGCACCAACAGCTTTGTCATCCTGATTCTCCAATTTTATGAAAGGGTATCCAGTTCCGAGATATCGCAGACAGACGCAATGGGGTGCAGACGGGTTTGCATTGTCGAGTAAAGTGAGCAATGTCGGTATCAAATTAATTCGCGGATGGGATCGCGGCGATCCACCAGGAATTGCGGACGGCCACTGTTGTCGGGGATTGTTGTGGTATTCACGTCAATCCCTAACTGATGGTAGAGAGTCGCGAAGACATCCTGGTAATGGACAGGTCGGTCTTGCGGTACTTCACCCAGCCGGTTTGTCGATCCGATCACCTGGCCCATTCGCATTCCTCCCCCGGCGAGCAGGGCGCATGACGCTTGAGGCCAGTGGTCCCGACCACCGGAGGAATTGATGCGTGGAGTCCGTCCGAATTCACCCCACGCGATGACACTGACATCTTCGTTGAGACCTCGAGCATGCAGGTCTTCGACAAGTGCCGTAATTCCCTGATCGAATTGAGCTAACTGGGTTGGCAACCGTTCAAAGTTGCCGCCGTGACGATCCCAACTTCCGAAAGAAAGCGTAACGCAACGGACTCCAGCTTCGACCAACCTCCGGGCCATCAAGAACTGGTCCATCCAGTGCGGCCCCGCGTCTTCACCAAAAGCAGGGCTGGCGCTGCCGCGACCATAGCGATCCCGCAGTGCAGAGTCTTCCTTTTCCAGATCCAAAGCCTCGACCAGCTTGCTGGAGGTCAGGACATCAAACGCCTTTTGCGTCAGATATTCGTTGTCTTTGAAGGAGGAAACCTGATCAACCTGGTTACGAAAGATGTCAAAACTCTGGAGCAGTGATTTGCGATTCCGCAATTGGTCGAGCGTCACGCCATTCAGGCGCATGTTGGCCATTCCCTCACCATTGGGTTGGAATGCCGCATGGGCCATCCCGAGGAACCCCGGTTCGCCGGGGTTGGAATAAGGGACGTGACCCGTCTTAATCGTCAGTCCAGTGAAGGGAGGAACGGCGGGATCGACCGGACCCAGGATCCGGGACAGGGCAGACCCCAATGAAGGGTGATCGTCTTGCCTTCCCTTGGGGCCGATGGGGTAGCCACTGAGACACATGTCTGAGGCGTGCTGGTCGGGAGAGCCGTAGAGCGAGCGGATGATGGCGAACTTGTCCATCATCTGGGCCAATCGGGGCATGTGCTCGCAGATCTCGATCCCTGGTACATTGGTTTGAATCGGTCGGAAGGAACCCCGTATTTCCACCGGGGCATCCATCTTCAGATCATACATGTCCTGATGAGAGGGGCCGCCTGACAGGTAGATCATGATGATTGCCTTGTGCGGCAGCTTTTTTCCGCGGGTGGCTGCGGAGGCTTCCTCTGCCTTGAGAATCTGCGGTAGCGAAAGTCCCCCCAGGGCAAGTCCACCAATCTTCAGAAACTGTCGCCGCGTGTGGCCGTCACAGAATCGAGACGGCGATTGGCCCATGATATGAAGCATGCAATGTCCTTAATGATCCGTCCAGCCTCACGCGCCGAGTTGGCAACCGTGGAAGGATGTCCCTGCGCGTTATGCGTTAAATGGTCTGTCAACCGTTACTCTGAGCCATAGAGGTCTGTTGAGTTGGCTTTAGTCCAGGTAACCGGTCAGCGAGTCTATCGGGTTTTGCTCAATCCATCCACGCTTGTGGATGTTGGTGAAAGCCCATTGGGCGAGGCAACAGCGCATCGCAAGAGCGTCGAGCTGGTGACCCTGGGTGGAACTTCATGGCGAAGTGTACGTGTCTGGCAACGCAGTCTGTTGTTCCTCCGCACGAAGTGGGTTAGGGGCTCTCTACCGGGCAGGGAGGTGCCCTTGGATGAATGCGACGATGCGGCGAATCGCTTCGCGAGATTCAGGCAAGTTTCGGATCTGAAAGACATGAACCATTCCCGGCCAGACTTCGAGCTGGACGGGTACTCCGTCGGCACGGGCTTTCACGGCGACTCGAACGCCGTCATCTCGAAGCATTTCCAGGTCTCCAAGTTGAATCAGCAGAGGCGAAACGCCGTGGAAATCCGCGAAAGCGGGGGACGCGAGCGGATCTCGAGGGTCACTCACCCCCAGATAACGGGTCCTGAATTCCGGCATCGTGCGAGCACTGATAATGGGATCGTCAACAGATTTCAGGGAGTCGCTGGAGAGGGTAAAGTCGGTTGCCGGGGAAATGGCGATCGCACCTGCGGGGAGCCACTGCTGCCGATCTCGCAGGGCGAGCAATGTCGTGAGTGTGAGGTTGCCACCTGCCGAGTCACCAGCGATGAAAGTCGCCTTGGCATGAACTCTCCCTGTCGGGCCGTGGTCAACCATCCATTCGTACGCAGTCAGGCAATCCTCAAGCCCATCAGGAAATGGATTTTCAGGGGCGAGTCGATAATCAGGAAGAAGCACCGCGCACTTGGCTGCGGCCGAGATGTCTGCTGCGAAGGGGAGATAGTTACCACCCGATCCGGAAACCCAGCCTCCTCCGTGAAGATACAACAGTCGAACATCGGGGTCTGCACCGGGAGCGAGCACCCATTCGCAAGGGATCCCGGCCACGTCCTCCTTTTTCAGGACGAGGCCTTCCATCTGAGGTTCCTGCCTTTGCCCCATGATCGATCTCAGGCGAGGCAAGTCGAACGAGTCTGCACCGAAGGGAGCCCCTTTTCGAAGCTGATCCACCAGTTGCACGCCCTCCTTCGATACTTCTCGTTTGCTGATGGCCGACGCTGCCGCTCTACGGGCGGGTTCCAGCAGTTCCACGAGCGGAATCTTCTCGAATGTCAGCTGGGACTGGCTTCCTTCGTAGACGATCCCGACATGGTCGTGATCGATACGAGTTAAGGAGGGATAACCTGCTCCGGGGCCCTCGTCGAGCAGCATATGGTGGGATTCCGGCCAAGTCCCCCCCTCATTGAAGCTGACTTGGATCGTGTGGTGCGTACGTCCCTTTTGGGAGTGGGGATTCGCGAACAGGAGGGCTCTCTTCTGCTTTGTTCCTTGCTGGTAGTCGGCCCTCAGCAGGCTCGCATTACAATTGGGCTCAATCAGAGTATTGGAGTGGGTCGTGTGGGGAATCCATGTTTGTCCCAGGTCGTGGGTGACCATGACGGCCCGGAATTTTTCCCGGTCGTTACGGACATTCAGCATGATGGTCTGGTCACCGATCAGAGCTGCCTGGCACTCGTTGCCACCTCGATATCCCGGGGTGGCTAGCGTCCAGTTCGCCCCATGATCACGGCTAATCATAATAGTCGCAAACGCCGCCAGGGGATCTCGACCTTCCCGCCCTTGTACGGGCATGACAAGAGTCCCGTCAGGAAGAGTGATCCCTGACTGAGGGGAGGGAGCCAGTAGCCACCAGGATTCCTGTTTAAGCTTTTGAGTCAGATTTTCTGGCTTGGACCACGTTAGGCCATCGTCGCTGGATTGAACCATCATGAACTGAGCGGTCTTCCCAATTTCAAATCCCGGCTCAGACCCATCATCGTTCCATTGATGCTTGCCCGGTTTTCCGTTCATCCAAACAGCAAAGCAAAAGATTTGCCCGGTCTGCTGGTCGACAATGATTCCTGGGTCACTACAACCGTTTTGATTCTGAGGCAGACCACCGAACTCACCCATATCCATGACAATCCGCATCGGCTCCCAGGTTTGCCCTGCGTCGGTGCTGCGGCTGAGACCGATATCGATGTCCTCCTGCAGATCACGACCTTTGGAACGGCGCACGTCGTATACAGCCAGGAGCGTTCCTTTGGGTGTAGTCGTCAATGCAGGAATGCGGTAGGTATGCACTCCATCATCGTTGTGCTTCCGAAGCGCAACTCCGATCCTCAGACGCAGACCGGAGGATGTTTCGTGAGGGATCAACTTCCCGGATGGCGTTTCGATGGACGTGCATGAGATCGAAATTTGATGGCAAAGATCGGCGCTCTCGCTGACTTTACACGTAAGCCAGAAGACGTTTTTTCCTGGCTTGAGGCGTTGTTTGACAGGTATCCGAACAAGGGTGGAGGCGGAGACCGCAGGGCATATCTGCGTCTGGGGCGAGAAGGCCTCGTTGATTCCCGTGGACCACAAGCTGAGTGATACGAGATCTGTAATGTCGTCCGTTCCCGTCAGGTCGAACGAAAATGAAACGAGTTCGATTTCGTTTGTACCGTCAACTTCGATGGCGATCCTGATGACCGGAGAATGATCGTTCCTGATCAAGAGAGGATGCACGGGTCGAAAGACGGATGCAATTGGCTGAAGGACTTCCTGATCCGCGGCACTGACCTCGGGCTGGAGTGGGTTTAGAAACAGGAGAAAGGCGACGAGCATCGAAGGCAAGCAGGCTTCCGACCGGATCAGATCGGTTCTGGAGAAGCGAGTCCTGCCGAACTCAGAGACTTGAAAATCTCGTGATTGCATGGTCATCGCAGTACCCCTGTTTCCAGCCGTTAGGCCTTCAATGAGTGTGCTCAGTTCCCATAAACCTGATCAGTCGAATCGTCGTCCCCGCGTTCTGGACGCCGCGGCGGAGTTTTCCAGTCCCCCGTTGCGTTCAAAGAAGAAATCTCAGCGAGGGGAAGTCCGGACTCGCTGAGATTTGCAAGATGATCAGACGTCACACAACTGAACCGCTTGGCGAAGACCTTCCAGCGGGTCACGGGTAGGAATGAATTCGTGACCAACGTATCCGTCATACCCAATTTCGATGAGTTTCCTCATAATGGGTGGGAAGTTGATTTCCTGCTTGTCGTCCAACTCGGCTCGCCCGGGATTTCCAGCGGTATGGACGTGGCCGATCACGTCTTTATGCTGTTCGAGTCGACGGATGACATCCCCGTTCATAATCTGAACATGGTAGATGTCGAACAAGACCTTGACCCGTGGAGATCCAACTTTACGCACAATGTCGCAGACGTAGTCGATATCGTCTCCCTGGTATCCGGGATGTCCCTTCATCGGATGCGAATCGTCGCGGGTATTCAGGTGTTCGACGCAGATGGTGACACCTTTTTCTTCCGCGTACGGTGCGATTTTTTTCAGACTGGCAATACAGTTTGCAGCCCCTTCCTCCAGGGAAATTTCGCCACTGGTCGGATCTTCGGCGTTCCTCCATTTGTAGCCTGTGAACGCGATGACGTTGGGGACGCCAGCGGCAGCACAGTCATCAATCATCTGTTTTGTTCGAGAAATCACTTCTTCGTGATAGGCGGGGTTGTTGAAGCCTTTGACGAAAGGTGCTCCCGGCATCCCGTTCGGAGCGATGGCACATTTCAAGCCATGTCGCTTGAGTGCATGCCAGGTTTCGGGCCCGCAGATCTCGACTGACTCGATTCCCAGGTTCCTGGCAATCTCGCAGGTCTTGTCAATGTCCCACAGCTCCCCTGCAATATTGAAGCACCAGAATACGACAGAGTGCTTGATGTTTCCTTTGAGCCCAGCAGATTTTGCGATGTTTGTTGCTGCTGAGGAAGACGCGTCACTGCCACAACTCGACATGGGTAATTCCTGCTGCGAAGTAAACCGATTCGTATTGAGCGATGGATTTTGCAAAGTGAGGAAAGCAATCCGAAGTGTGATCACCATGTCGGAACGGGACTTGCCCGCGAAGCTTCGCACGGTGCTGCCGTTCGCTGTTGATTCAAGTGAGGATGATACCCATCGACCCGCCGAACTGCGACCGACCGAAACCCCACTTCCGGTGACAAATCTTGCAAGAAAATAAGGAGAGAAATCCCGACGACTCGCCATTCGCCTATTCTGTTCGTTAATCTCTTGGACGCTCGCGAGATCTCTCAATCCCCCCACGGACAATTGCATTGAATACGGTTACTCCTTTGCCTGTTGATGGCTGGTCGTCGATCGACAGTTCGTTGCGGGACCCTGTCGAATTGCAACTGGCTTCGGCCGAGTCAATCGTGGCTTATATGATCTCGGACATCGATTCCGAGCGTTATTACCGGTCGACACTTCTCGTTCTGACCACTCAGCGATTTCTCAGTCACTCACTCGTGACGGGGATTCAGTCATGGCCCCTCGCCAGGATCGATCAGCTGAAAACAAAAGACCGAGGAGGGCTGGGGACGCTGGAGCTTCTATCGGACGAGGGCCGTCTGGCTGTCTGGCATTACACAATTGCTCAGGGGCCTTCAGCGCTCATCATCGGAGACCGTTTTGATGATTTGAAGATGCATCGAACGGCTTCGACTCCTGTCGATGAAGAGGGGGCTCCCGAACCGGAAGAGAGAGAAGATCCACCGGATACGACTTCATTACTTCGTCTGTGGCAATTTGCCCGACCTCACGCTGGCTGGATGTTGCTCGCACTAGTCATGACGATGACTGCGGCCATCGCCGAGGTCAAGACAATTCAGATGACAGAGCCCCTGACTCGTCTGTTAAAAAACTATCAGCAGGGCGATCCTCCGCTGATGCCTCAGGCGGTTTACTATCTGGGGATCATGTTCGCCTTCGCGGTTGTGGCCTGGCTTCTGGGTTGGGGACAAGGGGCGATTCTCGCCTGGGTCAGTGAACGGGTCACGGGTGACCTGCGGCGCCGAACGTATTCGCACCTGCAGAAGCTATCGCTGGAATATTTTGGCGGTAAACGAACTGGTGACCTGATGTCGCGAATCAGCAGCGACTCAGACCGCCTTTGCTCTTTTCTTTCAGACAGCATCGTGGACTTTACATCCAACACGATTCTGCTGTTTGTGATCGCCTATGCTCTGTTTAGTGCCAATCTCCAGATCGCCCTCGTCGCGTTGCTCCCATTCCCGTTGATTATCTGGCTGATGTACTATGCTCGGGACCGGCTCCAGATTGGCTTTCAAGCGTCCAGTCGTGCCTGGGGCGCCATGTCGAGTGTCCTGGCCGACACTATCCCAGGCATTCGAGTCGTGAAAGCCTTCGCGCAGGAAGATCGCGAGATCGAACGATTTTCGACTGCCAATGAAATGGTGGTGACAACGAACAATCGCGTTAATTCACTCTGGACGTTCTTTTGGCCATTGATCACGTTCCTGAATCACCTGGGTGTCCTGGTGGTCTGGGTCTGCGGGGTCTGGCTAATCGGTGGTCGCGCCTCAACCTTCGACGCCGGGGCTCTGGTCGCGGCAGTTTTGCTGAGCGAGCGATTCTACAGCAAGCTCGAAATGATGAGCCGGATTGTTAATGCATCCCAGCGCGCGGCCGCCAGCGCTCAGCGCATTTTTGAGATTCTCGATCGCGTTTCGAGCGTTCCCGAACCCGCGAAGCCGGTGCCGATCGATAAGCTGCGAGGCGAACTCGAGTTTCGCAACGTGGGATTCCGGTATGGCAACCGGAAAGTGATTCGCGATTTTTCGCTCAAGATTGAAGCGGGAGAGATGATCGGTCTGGTGGGGCACACAGGCGCTGGAAAGAGTACCCTGATTAACCTTGTCTGCCGGTTCTTCGATGTAGCGGAAGGAGCAATTCTTGCCGATGGCGTCGACATCCGTAGCTACAAAGTGGAACCCTACCGTCGAAACGTGGGGATCGTTCTACAGGATCCATTTTTGTTTTACGGAACCATCGCCGAAAACATCGCCTACGGACTTCCAGACGCGACCCGTTCACAGATCATCGAGGCGGCAAAAGCCGCCAAAGCTCACGAATTCATTCTGCAGCTGGCCGATGGATATGACTCTCTGGTGGGAGAAAGAGGGCAGTCTCTGTCAGGAGGGGAGCGTCAGCGCATCAGCATTGCACGCGCACTGCTGATTGATCCGAGGATACTGATTCTGGACGAAGCGACGTCGGCTCTTGATTCCACCACCGAGCGCCAGATTCAGGAGGCGTTGCAGAACCTTGTCCGTGGAAGAACCACGATTGCCATTGCTCACCGACTCAGCACCCTTCGTCAAGCTCACCGCATTATGGTGATCGAACGGGGACGATTGGTGGAAATCGGCACGCACGAGCAGTTGCTGAAAATCAACGGTGCGTATGCAGCACTTCACCGTGCTCAGCAGGAACAAACCAAAGATATTGGCTGGTAAGAAGCCGTGCGTGTTAACCGGTTATCCTGCGTTTTCATCTGCTCATCACCACTCTTGTTGCCTCACTTCTTCAGAAAGCGTCCGAAATGACGGTCTCACAAGCCCAGAAACCCGTCGAGCATGTTCTTGTTGTTCCGACGTTGCTTTTTCATGAGCTCGGTTACTTCCAGGGGTTCGAGTCGCGTATTGATCGATACATCAATACTTTGCTTGATCCCGCCCACACCAGTTTCCGGCCGCGAAACGAAGTGGAGGAAGACCCCAGCTACAAACAACTGATTCCGTATTGTATTTTCCGGTATGAGGGAAAAGTCTTCTTCTATAAACGGGGGAAACTGGGAGGAGAAGGCCGCTTGCATAGCAAAAGATCGATCGGTATTGGGGGGCACATTTCTTCAACCGACAGGCTTTCCGGTGACCGCCGTTATTTGGAGGCGATGCACCGGGAAATTGAAGAAGAAGTCTTTCTGGAATCAGGGTTTACAGACCGATGTGTGGGGCTGATCAATGACGATGAAACCCCCGTAGGACGGGTGCATTTGGGAATCGTTCACATTTTTGATCTCGACATGGCCAAAGTTCGCCCACGTGAAGAGTCGATCTTAGAGACAGGATTCGCAGATCCCGCGGAATTGCTACAGGTCCACGACGAGTTTGAAACCTGGTCACAGATTTGCCTCAAGCATCTGTTTGGTTGATGACGACGCGAGGGCATTGGGGCAAAGCGGGAGGCCGTTTCAATAGATTCAGGCTGATCTCGAGGCGACACTGAGGGGGAAGTCGTGACCATGGAGGGTTATTCGATGTCGAAACAATGGAATCGTAGAAGCGTAATCAGCGCGGCCGTCATGGCAGCAGCCGTTCCCGTCTCCGGGGTGATGGCCGCGACGGAAAAGAAGGCGGATCCTGTCGTTAAAGGCAAACTAACCGATCAGACGCTCGGAAATTTGCTGCAGGCGATGGGCCTCGAGACCAAGGTCCAGGAAACACGCTACGACTTCGGATTCAAGGCGACCATTGAGGATCAGGAGTGGGAACTCTCCATGTCCACTGTGCTGAGCCAGGACGCCAGTTCCGTCTGGGTGATGGCTTGGCTGGATGAACTTCCCAAGTCAGCAGCAGACGTTCCCCGGACAGCACTGCTTCGACTGCTGTCGGACAACGACAAATTGGGGAAAGGAAAGTTCTTCGCTTATATCGCTGCGAATCGGCGATTTGTCCTTCAGCGAGTTGTTCCGAACGAAGGAATGACTGCAGAGAAGTTCCGTGCCGTGCTCGACGACCTGGGTGAGTCCGTTGTCGCTACCCACC
>NZ_DASWWZ010000569.1:0-7320 GCF_036405755.1 Schlesneria sp. | reverse complement strand
AGGACTTCTGACCCCGCGACGGTGCCAAGCGCACGCCAGATCCCCCCGTCGACAGACGACGAAACAAATCGGACGGCACCGTCCCCCATCAGTGAGTGGACACCTCCGATGTGGTGGCTGCGTGAAGTGATTGCGGCATAGGTCGGCCCCCCCACCCGTTCACGCTGGCTGTTAATGTCAACGTCAGGATAAGCGTTACCAGGTCCGCCGGGGGTCACTTTATTTGGCGGCCAGGCGGTGGTGAATCCGTTGTGATGCACGGCCATTTCTGCCCACTGCGAATGAGCATTCAGAAAGAACGAGCAGCCCCCGGCGAGGTACTCGGGCACGACCGTCTGCGGGTCGGCGTCAGGTCCGGGGATGTTGTCTGGAGTGTTGATGTTGGCAAGCGGACCACAGTCACGGACATAGGGGGTGTAGTTCTTCACTTCGGACATGAATAGCGTACTGCTGAGTCCATCGGTGATGTCTGCGAATCGTCTTCGTAAATTGACGCCGAAGGCAGACCGCGTGGGTGGACCACCATCAGGGCCTCCCCAGACATACCAGTCACCCATGCTGAATCCATAGTTAACTCCACCGATGGGGCCGAACGTGGCGTGCTGCTGGGGCTGACTGTTCGGTTCGCTCGGGCAGAGAAATCCCTTTGCGACTCGCCCAACAGCGGCTGTGTTAAAGGTGTCTCCGTAGGAGGAGTTCACATTCATGGCGTTGAACGTGTTCCCCTGATCGATAAACGGCAGGATGCGTGCATGCGGTCCCAGGTAACTGGTCCACAATGTGTTGTTGGGCAACCGGACGACAACGGCAGTCGGAGGAAGGCAACTGGCCGTGGATTCGTAGTTGTGCAGCGCGAGGCCCAGTTGCTTCAGGTTGTTTCGGCACTGGGTTCTGCGGGCGGCCTCGCGGGCCTGCTGGACGGCAGGCAGCAACAGGGCAATCAGCACCGCAATGATGGCAATCACCACCAGCAACTCGATCAGCGTGAAGGCGGAACGTCTCGCAGAAAGACGGCTTTGCATGGGGCATCCTCTGTCATCGAGTTGTGAAAGGCGGAATGTCTTGAAAAAGACATTCTTGTTGTAAAATGGCAGAGGCCCAATGTCAACCAGCGGGCTACGACGTTCATCGGTACGTCGCAACGTTCGGGCAGAACGCGAGTTCACACGTCTCGCATGCCGTAGAGGGTCGGATGGCAATGCCTGGAATTGGTTTGCGACATTCGTCATATACGATGTGGGAGGGCGAGCAGAACGGGAGGTGAAAGTGTTTCGCGAAAAACCGATTTCGACTGCAGTTGCTTGGCTGTGATTTCTCTGCAAATTCGCTATCGTCATTTGTGTGGAGTGCGATTCGTTCAGGCCAGCACGCTGCCCGTGAATGACGGGTAAGGCGAATGCTGATGCGATGGTTCTGTAGCAAGTTCCGACTTGAATGCTCGAAGCAGCAGTGGATAACGCTGTTGCTGCTCGCGGTGTTCCTTGCTGCGCTTCTCCCGTTCCCCCTTTCGATCGGGCGAAGTGTTCTTTCCAAGGACTTGTCAGAGCCCTTTCCCTGTCAGGATCGCCCATGCGCGTGTCGCACAGCCGCCCAGTGCAAGAAGCAGTGTTGCTGTTTCACAGCAGAACAAAAACAGGCATGGGGTCAGCGGCATGGCGTGAAAGCCTTCGCTCAACCTGACAATCCGCCGAAGCCTCCTGCGAAGCTGTTGGCGGATCGACAGGGGTGCTGCGAACTTGCCCATTCCGACTCAGATGCCACGAGCACTTCCACAAACGCTCCCGCTGTTGAGGTGACCACTGCGGAAGCGAGTCCTGGTGCCGCGGACCCACGCCCTTCTGCTGGGCGGCCCGTGAATCGATCGTCACGGTTTAAGCTGGTCATCGGCCACTTTGCTCAGCAGTGCCAGGGGGTCTCTCATACGCTGGCGGGACTCCCCATTTTCATCGTGCCGCACCCGGTGGAGTTAGTCGCCGGTGTGCCGCGTTCGATCGAAAGATTCGCGTTCGAGTCTGCTCTGTTTGAATCGGCGAGCCTTGCTCCCCCCGTTCCTCCGCCCCGTCTGGCGTGACGTCGAATTTCATGGCCGGGCGGTCTCGTGGATCTGGTATGCGCGCTGCCCCCTGGCATCTGTTCAGACGGAATCTGACGCCCGAGCGGTCTGAGATGGCGCGCTCACGGCTGGCTGCCGATTCGCTCTCCACAAGTGTGTCTTAGCCCCTGCGTGAGCGTGCCATTCCGGACCGTAACGGCCTGAAATGATTTCTGTGTCGACTCAGTATGCCTGCGCCCTGTGTGATGGCACTACTCAGGCGGAATACCTCGAGTTCGATGCAGAAAGCGATTCATTTCGAACAGAACGTCATTCATGGATATCGGTCAGAAGTATCTCAGTCAGGAATAACCCAAGGCTGTTGATTTCCTCACAGTTGATTTCTTCTCAGTGGAGCACGAATGCGCGTGGTGGCGCCGGGTCGTGGCGCTGAGTGGGGGAATGCTGACACCTTCGTCTCTTCCTGACAGAGAACTGCCGACTTGCACCGATGTCCTGCATCGAACTTATTCGCTGGATCGGGAGAATATTATGACTTGCTTTCAAAGTGGCCGGCGTGCTCGCGGGTTCACTCTTATCGAGCTTCTCGTCGTGATTGCCATCATTGCAGTCCTGATCGCGTTGTTGCTGCCTGCCGTTCAGCAGGCCCGCGAGGCGGCACGTCGGACCCAATGTAAAAATAATCTGAAGCAGTTCGGGCTGGCCATGCATAACTACGAGAGCAGTTTTCGTATGTTTCCGATGGCGAGTGCCCAGCTATCCAGCTCGCAGGGATTTTCACCACAGGCACGCCTGCTGCCTTATTTCGATCAGGCGAATCTGCAGTCACTACTCGATTTCAGCCAGCCGGCATTTACTGGTCCCTTCAATGCGCTGGTTCCGAATCCGGCATTCGTGACGGCATTCGCGACGCCGCTCACCCTGATGTTGTGTCCCAGTGACCCTGTACCATCACAGACCCATGGAAACGGCGGGTTTGTTTATGGAGGAACGAACTACATGGTCAGTTACGGCAGTTCGACACGGACCAACTATGACTTGCGCTGGCCGACGGACGGTGTTGTCTATGAAAACTCAAGCGTCGGTTTTCAGAGCATTACGGATGGCGTGTCCAATACCGTAATGATGAGCGAAGCAATACGCAGCGTCGGAGCCACCGTGACACTTCCTCCGGGGACACTTCCCCCCTTCAATTATCGTCTGACATTGAATGGGTCATCGGGTGTCAGTTCGGCGCTGCAACCCGTGCCCGGGCTGGCCGCTTCCGGAAGCTGGTCCGGGTTCACGAATAGCGCGGGAATGATCTTCAACCCCGACCTCGACGACATCTGGCCGAGCATGACCACCTGGCGCGGACCGGCGGACGGGACGATGCGAGGGCGAGGTGTCTCATGGGCGCATTCCGGTGCACTCAGCACACTCACGAATGGCTACAACACGCCCAACAGTCGCATTCCTGACGTTGTCACGCACTTCACGGGATTCTTCGGTCCCCGCAGCATGCACACAGGGGGAGCCCATCTTCTGATGGGGGACGGAGCGGTCCGATTCGTCAGCGACAACATCGACGAAGCATTGCATCGCGGTCTGCACAGTCGGAATGGAGGCGAGGTGACCGGTGAGTTCTAAGCAGGCTGACCGTGCCTGAATGGGAGACTGTTGCGAACTACGTCCTCTCTGGTGTGCAGGCGCGATACGCAAGTGGGTGTGACCGCACTTCCGGAGGATTATGCAGCGATGGCGCAGTTTTGTCGGAGGAATTTCTGGAAGTCGTCCCCGAGGCACCGGCAGGGGGACATCCCATCTTCTGTTGCACTCAATGCGGTTCAGCATTTGATTTTGATGCCTGAAAGGCATCCACAAGCCAGCCCAGGGCAGAACGCCGCGGCAAAGCCGCAAGCGTCGCCCTGGGTTAGGGGCATCATTTGTTGCCAGCCCTGTTAAGGGCGACACGTTCTTTCGCGGCCTGTCTGCGTGTCGGGAGCAGGGTCTTTTAGTCCGAACGTCTTGTTTGTGGGATTCGGTGGCGTGACGTTTGAATGGTTGTTGTGCCCTTAACAGGGCGGAGGAGACGCAACTATTCGCCAACCCAGGGCGGCGCTTTGCGGCTTCGCCGCGGCGCTCTGCCCTGGGCTGATCTCTGGTGGCCTTTCAGGCCGGCGCTAGGCGGTGCGCTCGGGGCCGGGGGGCACAGCAGATCCAAGTTCATACGCTCGGGGGTGGGTCCGGCGGGGGCAACCTCTTGCGGCTGACGCAGCCCCGGTCGCCGCGAAGCCCCGGCAACCGGGGCTGCCCAGCAAGGATTTTTCGTACTCAGTCGATCGATCGGCCAACGGGTTGCACCGGTTGACCGGTCCTCCGGGCTACCGGTGTGCGAAGCACAAGAGGTTTTTCCAAACATAACCCAATGCTGCAGAAAGACGTTTCGCACGGGGGTGGGTCCGACTGGGGCAACCTCTTGCGGCTGACGCCGCCAAACGGGATGCACCGGTTGACCGGTCTTCCGGGCTACCGGTGTGCGCAGCACAAGAGGTTTTTCTACACACGACCGAATGCTGCAGAGAGACGTTTCGCTCGGGGGTGGGGCCGGCGGGGGCAACCTCTTGCGGCTTATGCCGCCCCGGTAGCCGCGAAGCCCCGGCAACCGGGGCTATCCGGTGTGCTCGGGGCTGGGGGGAGGGTCCATTGTCCGCACGTGTCCCTTATTCCAAACGTCTGGATGTTTGGGCTCGTCGGTTTGCTGTCGGTGATTGAAACTAACCCGCCTTCCAAATCCCGCGTGGAATGGTGACAAGACCAGAGCGAGGGGATTCAAAATTGAAGAACTTTTTTCGTCAGCGATTTCGGTCAGCGAATGAGGGCGAAGCCCAGCGCGGCGTGGTTCGTCTGGCAGACACTGCACCTCGTCGTCGAGACTCAAGTGGTGAAGGTGAAGACCGTCCATCATTGCGCGAGGTCTTGGGGATCTGGGGCAGGGGGACACGAATCTTGCGACAGGGCGACGTGTCTGCGTGCGATCGGGACGTGGGAGATTGCAAGATTGCCGGGGACGACCCGTGTCGAAGCGTTGTTTCGAGCAGCGGGGGACGTTTGCCGCGACGGGAGCTTTCAACGGGATTTTCAACCCTGTTCAGGGCCTGCTGTGGGGCACTCATGAAGACGATTCGGGGTGCTGCCGGGGGGCGGGGGGGGACTGGCCAGGCTGGCCAGCCCTTGGCCAGTCGGTGGCCAGTCCCATGTCTCACCGCGATCACGGGTTACGTGTTTTTGAGGGACTGGCCAGGGTGGCCACGGGATTTCTGCTGAGGGCCTTTTCCGCCACTTCACGCGTTGATGAGCGAAGACGCTGAATGAGTGGGGATCACGGCACACAACGGCATATTGAGAGCCGCAGACCGGATCGATGGATTGACTGATCTTTGACAATTCGGAACAAGAACGCGTCGTGCCAAAAGCGGGGCTTCGTGTGGAACCGGCATCCTGCCGGTTTGTGGGACTATGTTGGTCCCGCGTGAAGGGGGGGCCTTGGAATTCACCGGACTGGGGAGCTGAACCGGCACGATGCCGGTTCCACGAGGGCTGTCATGCTCATCGTCGGTCTCCTTGCCGTTAATGCCATGGATCTGCTCTCTACCCCAAAGCATGGCATGGAGGCCGCTTTCTTGCACCATCGGTTTCTTACCCAGACAATTCCGGAAGTCCGTTCATACCCTACGCAAGTTGCGGTGGAACACACACACACACACACACACACACACTTTGCGCATTTCCGTGGGAGGGAGCCGCGTCAGAAGCGAATCGTGACTGGGAAATGGCCTATGGTTCGGGGAATTTCCAGAAAACGAGACTGATCTTCTCGGCGGGCCGGTGACCCTTTTCGTTGCCGGTTCGGGGGCGTAGCATACTGCGATGATCGCCGAGTTTTCTCTATTGCTGATCGTCGGAATGAGTCTAATGTGGTGCCTGATGCCGCGTGCCCAGGTCACAGCAGGGTTCTTTCGTATTCAGATGATGATCGTGATGGGGTTGAGCGTGTTGGCAATTCTGACGCTGGGAGCCCTGTTGAGTTCCGAGGGGGAGCGTCTTTCCGGACCACTCTTGCGTAATGCCCGAATTGCTGCTGGTTCAGCAGTGGGATTTGCCTACTTCGGCTCCATTGTCTGGCTGTTGGGTCGGCGAGTTTCCGGCACGGTGGCGATGGTGGGAGTTTTGCTCTCGTCGTTAACTAGTCTGGTCCTGGCCCGTGGCGGGGTGAGCACTCTGGGGTTCAATGAGAGTGGCTTTCATCTGCTGTCGAGTCTTGCCACGGCGGGAGTTCTCGGCGGAGTCGTGACTGGCATGTTACTGGGGCACTGGTACCTGACCGCTCCGACGATGTCGATCACGCCGCTCAATGTGCTCTGCTGGTGGCTTGCCTTGGCGATCGCAGTACGGTTCGGAATTTCCACATATGCCTGGCTGGAAGCGGGGCACAACCTTCACGGCGGCGTGCAATGGACGTGGTTCGCGCTCCGCTGGCTGGGGGGAATCCTGGGTCCGTTCGTCATCGCAATCATGGCGATTCGGATTCTGCGTTACCGGAACACTCAGGCGGCGACAGGAGTTCTCTTCGCAGGTGTGATTCTGGCGTTCATTGGTGAAATGTCCGCTGCGCTGCTGTATGCAGAACTTCGGCTTCCCTTCTAATTCGAGTCTTCCGATGCAGCTCTATTTCGATTGTCCGAAATGTTTACAGTCGTCTCGCGAGGAAGTGACATCGGCCAGTCGCGAGGTGCGGTGCAATCACTGTAGCTGGGTCCGTCCGATTGATGAGCAGGACATGAAAGGTGCCGCCCTCGCGAACTGTGTCGTCTGCGGGTGTGGCGACCTGTGGAGGCAGAAAGACTTTGATCAACGACTCGGCGTCGTGATCGTCGGACTGGGAATCGTGATGAGCACGGTGGCCATTGCTTACATGATGCCAGGCGTCGCGATGATCATTCTGATGGCCTTTGGGTTGGCTGACTGGATTCTGTATGCGATTCTGCCTGACAGGATGGTCTGTTACCGTTGTCATGCCCGATATCGTCAGGTTCCCGACCTCGCTGCGGTTGAAGCGTTCGATCTGGAGGTGAATGAACGCTATCGACAGGAGGCAATTCGGCTCAATCGATCAGCAGATTCTGCCGCCCGCGAATAATGCCGTCCTTCTGCCCCCCTGAATCGTGGATTGGTCCGGATTGTGTTTGCCTTTCCACGGTCTTCGGTCGTTATGCTATCTTGAGGCT
>NZ_DASWWZ010000568.1:0-6755 GCF_036405755.1 Schlesneria sp. | reverse complement strand
TCTGATCGCCAGTCTTCTGCCAGCTTGACCTTAAACGGCTTTTCACGTTTGACTCGCCGGAAATGAATGTTGACCACCCCCTCAACGGGCTCGTCCTGAACCTGGTCCGTTTGAACAAATTGCTTCTCGCGGTCGTACCGCCATTCCGAAAAGGTCTGTAACGCGATCGAATTCAGCAATTCGCGCAGCGTCGGTTGATAGGACTGGAGAAACGCTGGCTGTAACTCACTTCGAGAAATCTTTTTGTCTTCAGCGATCAATCCGACGCCTACCCCGATATTCAGTCGACTTTGAACGAGGAAAATCTTTGTGAAGTCGCGAAATGTCAGGCCCGCGTTACCGTCGGTACGCCGGTCGAGCAGTTCATTCAGTTTGTCCTCTGAGAGAACGACCAGCGGACTCAACGCAGGCTCGCCGTCTCCCTCTTCCCCCTTCGTTTTTGCAGTCTCCTCCTTCCTCTGGTCGGTTCGGTCGCTCTCCTGTGTTTCAGCGTCTGACGGAGGCGAAGCGACTTCCTTCGTGGATTGAGCGTCGCCGCGAACGCAGAACAGCGCCGCTACCAGGAACGCAAACGGTGCGATTTTCATTTTCCGAGCCTTAGACAGAGTGAGCACCCATCTCGCTGCACAAATTTGAACTTCAATCGAATGAACGCGCTGAACGGAACACCTTGTCCGTCGACGAGCGTTACAGAAGTGTCACGAGTATTATGTTGCTTAGCGAACGCATTACACCATTCGGTGATAATTCATTTCTTATCATGCTGAATCGGTCATAACGTTTTCGACTTGACGAATAGAAATCTCCAATTCGAGCAGGCAACTCGAACAGATGCGAATGGGAGGTTCCAGGTCCAGGCCGCTCCCTGAACACGCAAACGGCACGACTCTGAAGAATTTTTCTCCCGCGTCTTTCGCTCATCCATGCACAAAGAGTGAATGATCGACTGCAATACAAACGTCGCTGTCGCATCTTATGCTGCGCAGCAAAGAAAGGTCCGCTCAAGCTGTCGACAGCTCGGCACCGCGCAATCGTATGATTGCTGGTCGCTCCGAAAAACCAGTCAGCCGGAACTCTATCGCAGACGGAGGACCGGCCCGCGTTTTTCTGCTCGCCGTCAATAATTTGTTAAAATTTGAAAGTGGTGAGCGACGTACTCACGGGCGCGAGCCGGCATCTGTGCATTTCCAAACTGCTAACGCACCTAGTCGTTCGCCTGCCTGTTCGCTTCCCAGATTTTCGATTCCTTCGCTTTCAGGTAGCCTTGATTGGTTGGCTTGAGCGTCCAGGTTTCGATGCTCTTCAGCCGGGTCGTGGCTCCCGTCGTGAAACCGGCGATCTGCGCATTCGGATCGTGGCCTTCATGGACCGCGACAAGACTCTGTCGGTCATTGACGAAGACTTCGACCAGATAGCGGTCAACAAAAATTCTCAGCTCGACGTCCTCGTTGGGATCAAGGTCCGCAGGTTTGAACGGGGCGTCCGTCGTTCCGACTCGGATGGTCCCCGTTTCAGGCCGGAAGAGGACCGGCAATCCCCCTCCCTTCCCGTCTGAAAACAGGACAAACCCGAACAGCTTCCGTTCCATCGCTGCGCGTGGGATCACGATGCGAACTTCGAACGTGTCGCCCGGGTGTTTGAGAAGAGTCTGTAGTTCCGGAGCGGCAATCGGCGGAACACGATCGAATGGCCCCTTGATTGCACTCGACAACTCGACATCCCGAAGTTCCTGATGCGCGTCCCGAAGTGTGGCCAGTTCTTTCAACGGCTTGATGCGCAGCGTGCGATCTGACGCAAGACTCAATTCTCGAGGCAGCGACTGAATGGTCTTATTGAGGTACTTATTGTCCTTGCCGATGGAGGTCAGCCAGGCCCACATCACGCGACGACCGTCAGGGGTCAGCACGCTTTCGGGTGCGAAAAAGTCAGTCCGCTGAAATAGACCGTAGACGGGTTGGTCGTCACGCCGGTAGTTCAACCGCCCGTGAGTCTGCGGTACGAATTTTTCGGCTTTTGCATCCCAGTCACCGATGTAATAGCGGCATCCCAGCGTGTGACTGATACACAGCAGCATCCATTTGTCACCGATGGGGAAAAAGTTCGGGCAGGAAATGTCTTCGCCGATGGCGACGTCGGGAAGCTCGTGAGCCAGAAAATCGCCCACCAGCGTCCAGTGCTTCAGGTCGGTTGATTTCATCAAAGGAGGATTGGTTCCGCCTGAAATTGCATAGTAGGTCTCGCCAATCAGGAAACAATCCGGATCCCAGTGCTCAATCTTCGCCTCAGACCCGTCGGGATTGGTCACCTGTACCGCGTACGGCTTTTCCCATTCTGAGAGCCTTCGATCCTTGGCGATGGCAATCTGATTGCGGCCTGACAGGTGACCGTGGTAGATCGCCGCCGGCTTCCCTTCTTTGGTGAGAAACCCCGTCCCGCTGAACATTCCATGCCCGGTGAATGCCGGTTGGAGCTTCGTAGTCTCCCAGTTCCAGTGCAACATGTCCGAACTGGTCAGATGAACGAAGCTGACCGATTCGCGGTCCTTGTAGGGATGCCGCAGGATATAGTGCAGATGATACGTCCCATCCAGACAGAACGCCGCGTTGGGGTCTCCAGGCGAACTGTCGGCTCCCGGATGAATCAGATGCAAATTCAACGCAAAGTCGTCCGCCGGCGCCGCATTCTTCTGAGGTTCATCCGCCAGCAGGAACGAGCCCCAAAGCCCGCCCAGTGCAGCAGCTATCAACCAACTCCGAGCACAATCGATTCGCAACATCAACGCCCTTCCCGCTTCAGCATCCACAAGCTCAGTGAAAATCACCCACCAAGGTGAGTCCTCGAAACTCCATTCCTGGAATCAAGGACAGAGCTTAGCCTGCCAGCCTCGTGATGACAAAACGATCTGGACCCTCCGAGTCCACGCTTTTCCCACGAGAGACACCAACACGACAGCATCGTGGCCGCCTCTTGCCAAGTGGGCTGGGTCAAATGTTGAGCACGTCGTACTGCTTGCACCAGTCAAATGTCACAAGCCCAAACATCAACTCTTCGATTTCATTGATGGGTGTGAGATACGGTGCCCAATCTGCCGGTACAGAAAATTCCAGCGGAACACCCGTCAGTCGTTGCCTCAACACAAAGCCGAATGTCTTGGGTCCGTCGTCGGTCCTTGCAACGACAATCTTCCAGAACTGTCTGGGTATCTGAATTTTCACGGGCCCGCTGGAATCAACTCCGTTAAAGCGTTTGTCTGCCGGATCGAGGACTGGACCCCCGAACACAGTGACACGTTCCGCACTCGTTCCGTCTTCGATCAGCTTTTCCAGGTCGCCCCAGTTGTCGACTCCTTTGGTCGCCTGATTAAACTGTGCCACTTGAGGTGAGCAGTTCGTCGTATGGAACGTATCCCCGTTCCCTTTCTGCATGTCCTCGAAGGAGCTACCCCAGGCCATATCATCTCGACGCACAATGTGACCCCGGTCGAACATCCCCTGGTCCTGGATGAAGAATTTGTCGGGTAGCTGCTCATTCGCAGGAATTCGAGCGTCGATGGTCCAGGCCTCGATGATGTTGTCGCTCTGAAACCCGTTCAATTCGCGTCGGGTCGGTTTCCGTCCATTCGACAATCGTTTGTCAGATGCTTGCCAGCTGACATTCGCAGCGGTGAACAGTGCAAGCCGTCGATGCTTATGCATCACGACGGAAAACTTATGGTACTTCAGTTCGTGGCTGCCATCTGCCAGGACCGAAGCAACACCAATCCCTGGTTGAGTCAGTTGCGGCAGCGGTACGAGTTCACTTCCATCAAGCTCCAGAAAACTAGGATCATAACCCGTACGCTGCTCCAGATGCGGGTGAATATTGGGAACTTGATACGTCGCCTCCGGCTCGGGTCGAGCACCAGCGACGGGAGCCTGAGGGATGGTACCGATGAGAGGATGCGCCAGCGATACGGAAATCTGGATCGGAATTGTCCACGTCGCGGAAACGGTACCTGCGGGCCCCGCGGGACAGACGACATTTGGCACCGTGACATCAGGCACAGCGACGACTTTCGTCCCTCCACCACCTGCCGCCTCATACCCTCGCCAGGCGTGGTCCCACTCCGTCGTTGAAGGAACGGTACCGACAAAGTTCACACCGGCATCGACCACCCGGCGATCGCGGGCCAATTCGAACATCGGCACCGAGTAGTTGGCTTTTAATGTGATTCCAGCGAAATGCAGTCCGACGACCTCACCGGTCTCCACATCGATAATCGCGGATCCAGAGTTCCCCGCCAATGTCGAGCTGTCATGAGTCATGGCGGGAACAAGGAAGCCAAAACTCTCAATCCTCTCTCGAATTTCCACTTCGCCAGGTGCCAGCCGTTTGACACCGAAGATGTTCTGGTAGACTTTTCGTTCCAGTTGGATGGCTGCACGGGAGCGGTCATTGCCACGCCCAGGGTAGCCAATCACGGCAATCTCGCGCTGCACGAGATCCTCTGGAGCGCGTACGGAGAGAGGGAGTGCTCCGTTCGCTGCGGCGAGCCCTTCGACGCGAAACAGAGCCATGTCCCAGTAAGGGTGTATCATTACGACATCAGTCAGGCGCAGGCTGGTGGAGAGATCATTCGGGTCCAGCCCGTTTTCCCGTCGGAAGTTGATCGCCGAATCAATCCCCGGGACAAATGAGAGCTGGTTCCGAATTTGCCCTGTTCCTCTCACGAACGCCGCCGCGACATGCCGATTCGTCATCAACAGGTTCGGTCCTACGATGAACCCGGTCCCGATATGTTGAGGAATCCCTCCTGAAATATCTTCGATGCGGCCAATGGATGACATCACGGAGTTGAGTCGCGTTCGCACGGGCTCCGCATTGAAGTGTGTCCACGGAGCTTCCAGCACGTCAAATTCATCTTCGATGACAAACGCGACGGGACGTCCATCTGCTTCAACAATCGCCTCGAGGTAATTTCGTTCTTTCGGCGTGATATTCTCGAAGTCACCGTTCTCCATCTTATTCAATGCCGACGCCTGGAATGTAAGATCACCCGCAACGGACCGGTCCAGACGTGACCCGGGCACACGAGCAATGTCGGGCAGACTTTCCGTCCCCCTGCTCTCTGTTAACGAAGCTGAACTCTCCTTCGAAAGCGATTCCAGCTTGCCATCTCCGGCAATTTTAGAAAGTTTTTGACGCAGGGAATGTAGTCGATAGTCACGTGCCATGAATCGCCTCCTTCCGAAATAAAGCTGGGATAAACTTCAGTCAGAACCGTCAGCCACCCGAATTCGCGACGATCTTGGAGATGTACGTATCCAGGTTGTGATCACTGATGCTGGGAAAGAGTCCCTCCATCTGCGGTGCACGTTGTGACTCAGTCAAGCTCCGATTGACGCGGATGACCTCCTGGCCGATCTGCGACTGAAGAGATCGATATTCAGCTTCGGTCAGCATGGGGGGACCTGCAGAGATCGATTCCTGCTGCATGGAGGAGACACTTTCCTGTTCACTGGATGGCAACGAGGCACCATTCCGAAGTCGTCCTCGGGAATCGAAATGCAGCAGACGACCCACGTGCTCATACCCGGGGGGAACGCGCGGAACGATATCGTCGTCATTGACGAAGCGAAAAAACCTGCCTCCATAGTGCTGGACGAAAAACATCCTGAACGAGCCACTGCCAGCCGCCGGTTGACCGAAGGTGACCACCCAGGCCGCAGGCAGAAACGCTTGCCATTCAGCGGCGATCACTGTCGCTAGCGCCCCTCCGAGACTGTGCCCCGTGACAATCAGCTTGCGGTCACCAATCTCTGAAAGCGCCGACCTTAAACGCGATTCGACAGCCTGAAACGCCCCCAGAAATCCACGATGCACAACTCCGTAATCCCGGGTTCGCCCAGGAACATTGATGTTTCTCAGCCAGTCCCCCCTGCTCTCTGTCCCGCGAAACGAGACCAGAGCAAATTCAGAAGTCAGTGCCACAAAACATTGTGTGTCATCCACGTCGATGAACTCACAGGATTCGAATCCCCAGTTCCTCGTACCAGTGACACAAGTCGAATTCACGGCATCGTCAGTCTCATATGCCAGTTTGCTGGCAAGCGCCAGTGACTGAGCGGCTTTCCAGGTGAATGTCGATTGCGCGAGTGCGTCGCGATGAAATGTCGCAGTATCAATTGCGGGTAGTAAAGGAGTGGCCTGACCTTCAAGTTCGAAAGGGAGATCCCTACGCGACACAACTTGAGCAGGACTTTGACTCAGCACAGGAGTACCGACAGACACCGTCACAACGAACTGCAGGGGGACCTGAATTGTTACACTGGAACTGTTCATTGAAGTTTCATTCATTATCACTCCTCTACACTTTCTTCGTTTCGCGGACTGGAAGCAGTTTCAAAACCGTGCAGACGATTCGGGCCGGATCTGGCTTTTGATGGAGAATTCGCTCGACAGCTTCTGCAGAATGAGGTTTTGAAACTGCCTCGCGTGGAAGGAGGGCGACATACGATAGTCAGTTCTCATAGGATAAGACAAACATGTATGAAATATCCGAGATCATTCTTTATGTCGAAGAGATGCAGGAAGCCGTCGAGTTCTATCGGGATCGGCTTGGGTTGAATCTGGTGTACCCCAACTGTGAAGACTTTTCGAGTAACTGTTAAGCTATTCTGGGCTTTTCCAGTGGCCAGGGTTTGGTAAATTTTGAGCATCATGGATGATGTTGCGTTACTCAAAGAGCAGGTAGCGGCTTTGCTGCATCGCGTGGC
>NZ_DASWWZ010000567.1:0-6144 GCF_036405755.1 Schlesneria sp. | reverse complement strand
ATTCACAAGGCTCGAAGATGACTTCGCAGTCCAGGTCGGGACACTGCTGGCTGAGCCGACACAGATATAAGATTTTCCACGCAACGATCGAGTACACTGCAACGCAATTCAGCAGTCGATCCATCTCCTCGAAGTACCGTTCTTCAATGCGGCAACCTGATTTCAATGTTTTGAAATAAACTTCGATCTGCCAGCGGATGCCGTAGTATTTCACAATCAATTGAACCTGTTCGAGGTTATCGATCGGCAATGTTGTCAGAAGAATCCATTGGATTGGCTGTTGTCCTTCTGGAGGACTTGGTTCTTCTATCAGGACAACATTCAACGTCGCTTCAAGGAGTTTGCGGTCGGGGCGGTGAGGTGGTCGAAGTGTGACCGTCGCCGTACGAATTTCCACTGCCGCGACCCGAGCGTCTCGTTCTAGTGTGCGTTTTCGTTTATTCGCCTTTACCTTGGGAGTCCGACGGCTCACTTTGACGCTACACGACAACAAACTGGGTGACGCCCGCAGTGTTTCCACCAAATTCTTGGGGTGATTGCTCAGAACCCTGTTGTCGTGGCAGGCGCGTACCAGTAACTGCAATTCCTGTCCTTCACCCGTGTTTCGCGGCTCGGCGAACAGTTCGTAGATATCTGCTTCACTATCTCCCACACAGATGCACTGGGTGTCAGGGCAGACTTTGGCGACCTCTCTCGCCGCTCGAAGGCCTTCCAGCCAGCGGAAACTCTCTTTGTCTTCAATCGGAGTCGCCATGCGTCTATCTCGCTTTTCCGAACGAGGGACCTGCGTCTCAATCGATTTGCGAACCCAGGTCTTATTCCAGGTTTCGCCCAGAGGAATCCCGTTGGTATCAAAGGCAATCAACGGATGAACGAACGCGCCAAAGCGTGTTTTAAACTCGAGCGGGCCGCTTTCTCTGACTTGCTGCCTGGGGCGAGTGACATCCAGTTGGGTCGTGTCTTGAACCAACACGACCACGTCTGTTTGGCGAATTCGCTCATACGTGGCGGCGACATGGGGAGAGCGGATCGCCTCGGGGGACACCTTCGGATTATCGCAGAACCGATAGGCCCCTTCCATTTCGGCGCGCCCCTTCATCGCGGCAGGAATACTCATGTTCGGCTTCTCAGAGACGCGTTCCATGATCCTGACAAATCGCTTCGTCAACCGCTTGTCACCGAATTGGGCGGTGTCCAACTGATCAAGGATCATCTCCGGCATGGCAAGGACTTTCACGAGAGAATTGAAACCAATCCTCACGCAATCCTTGCGTGAACACGTCCTATGATGACTCGCTGTCCAGGTCACACACAAAAACGGACCACGAAAATCGCTTCTATTCAAATAAAAACAACTCACGACAAACCAACATCGGCAATAACCGCCGGAGGACCGAGAAGACAAAGATGTGTGGTACGATGAGACGCGGGGTCGGAGGAGAGCTTCTTTGTTTGGGGTTTGTGCGGTTGTGTTAGGGGCTCAGTCGTTGCTCCCACCGACACAGGGTCGGAGGAGAGCTTTATTTGTTGGGGTTGTGTGGCCGAGCGGGCGGCTCTGATACGTTTCCGGGTTTTCGACGTGTTCGCTCGGGTGAGTACGGCTGCACTTTGACGCACAACTGGAGTTGTTGTCTATTCAGACCGAAGGATCCGGATCAGAGCGAGTCGTGCGGCGCTGCGGAGTCGAGGATCGGATTTCGGATCGGACATCTTGCGGGGAGGGAGACGGGGGAGTGAGGAGTCTTCTTCTTCTTCTTCTTCTTCTGGCTCAGACGCCTTGGCTTCTGGTACGTGATCGACGATCGCCTTTAGCCCTGGTACGGCGTCCGCCGCTTCGGGGCCAATCTGTCCCAAGAGTGTCGCCGCAGCCTCGGCGATTGGTAAATATTCATCGTCTAACAATTCGATCAGCGCTGGAACGACGAGTGTGGTATTCCCTTCAATTTTCCATAGGGCTCGGCAGATCCCGAGTTTGGAATAATCTGTTGACGCAGGTAGCATTTCCTTGAGATCAGGAACAGCCGCCTTGGCAATGGGCCCCAGTTCTGCGAGTTGGGATGCGAACTTAGATGAGAACATGCCGCCTTGTTTGAACTTGTCAAGAATGATCGGTACCGCTTCGATGGCAGCCAGACCCAGGTCGGGTGCCAGGGAGATCGCGTCTTCCTGAACTCGATCATCGGGGTCAGACATGGACTGGATAATCGCTGCTGCTGCAGGTTCATCGAAAGGGCCGTGATCTTGCAATGCACGAAGGGCCAGCGAACGTACCCGGGGATTGTCGTCCTGCAATCGCGCGACCAGAGCGACAACTCGGCTTGGATCCTTGCTGCCTCTTTCAAAGATGTCCTGAGGCCAACATTGCCAGCCAAGGACTAACATTCCCACCGTCAAGGTGAGGGGAAGCAAGAGAGTTCCCTTCGGCCCGAAGAGGTATCCGCCCGTCTTCGCGGAGGCATATGCCACACTCGTCAGCCAGATGCCCAGACCTCCGACCAGTAGTAAAAGTGCACTCGGCAGAAGCAGGATCAAGGGGATCGGCTCCCCTATGATGAGGATCACTGTGCAGACAGAGAGCACCAGGAGGAACTTACAGTAGAACTCAATCGACCAGGTTGCGGACCAGGTCCACAAACTATAAGCCACCGCCAGCACGACGAGTGCTGCCACTGCGACATCAAACAGGAAGGCCTGTGAAAAAAACAGAATAACATCGTCGTAGTAGTCTCGCCTGAAAGTGAGAGGAGTTCCGTAGTCCTGGGGGTCACTCGGGTAACTTCCGCTCTGTGAAAAGAGATGCTACCAATCGAACAGGGACCAGGCGACGACCGCCAAAGTCGTCACCCATCTCAGCACCAATTTGAGAGAACCGACCTCACGCATTCGCTGTATCCCTACTGTCGCGACAACCCGGTCAAAATCCATGCCGTGAAGATGCCAATCATGGTCAGTAGCGTGAATCAATCAAACGATCAAGTGACTCCCATGACCGGAAAACCTTCGATCGACTGACGTGAATGCAAATCCCGATAATAGATCAAAGGCATCAAGACTCGCTCCGAACGTCGACTCACGGCTTCCCGAACCACCCCTTTTTAAGATCAGCGATGACGCCATCGCAAATCCTCGCCCCGGCCTGAAAGCCCAACACAGAGCAGCCCAGGGCAGAGCACCCCGGCACCGCCGCAAAGCGTCGCCCTGAGCTGGAAATGCGCGTATCCCCTCCGCCCTGTAAGGGCCCCAAACTCCTCCAAGCGGGGATATCTTATCGACTTCAACATGCGTCACGGGGCGGATTCACTTCGCTATCCAGCAACCCTGCGACAGCACAGAATTCACCACCTTCTTCAGGATTAGGGCATGTGGCCCAATTGTGGCAAAGCGGACGCATACACCAGTCATATCCTTGAGCCGCCCTCCTATGGCACGCCGACGAACGAAAGAGAAGATAAACCCCACAGCCGATCCCGATCTCCTGTTTTTGGGGTAATCGCCTGCAATCGAGCCACTTGCCAAGACGGACGTGGAACGGAGGTTCGGTCGCATCGCTTAAGCGGCAGAACAGGAAATCGTCACTGAGAGGGTCATCACCAGTCGTTACGCATACGTCCGAAACGGACCTGCCCCGAAAGCAGGCGCGAGCTGAAGCTGGTGATGACGTTTTGAGTGTTCGCAGTCACATCCGCCATGTCAAGAATTGAGCACCTCCGCCTGATTGACGCAGAGGTCTGAAACTTATCGAAAATTCTTCCGAGCTACTTCAGACGCTGAGGACGGGATTCGACTCCAGTGCGCACATTGGAGTAATCCATGCCCGACTCTGCAGCACACTCCAGGCTGTCACGCCATGCACCAATCAATCGGTGGCTTCGACGCTGGGCTGTTCCGCATGCGCCTGCTTTTTCTCCTGGAAGTACTGACGAATAGTCTCGTTGGGATTATAGACCGTATACGTCAGTCGCGCATGGATAACATTGAACCCCACCGGTCCGGGTCGAAATGACAATTCTTGGAGTTCCTTTGCGGTCACCGCAAAATCAATAAACACTCGACTCTGGTACTTCTCAAATGACCAACCACCAATGCGCGATCGTCCGTCATCGTAAAATTCACGGAGATCATCCCACGAACGTGGCCATTCACCGTTGTGATTGTCCATGTACAAGGTGACCATATCAGCGGCACCCCACTGGGCAAACTCATCGTCCATCTCGTATTCGTATTGCAAATACACAAATCGAGCAATGTAGAGAACGAATGAGCTCGCAACTGCGAACGAAAAGACCTTCACTCCCGCTCTAAAAACTTGCATCTTTCAGCGGTCCTTTCATTTGGTAACTTGAGGAGAAATCTTCAAAATGCCTGAAACGTATATCGTCTGTTTGATTCCACATTCTCAGTCGATCAAGTCAGAGAAGATAGAACGATTGCTCTCAAGATCGGTTGTCCCAGCAGTATGACGGATGAGCAATGAATATTGATTGAAGATCCTCAGGCGGTATGGCAAATCATCATTTAGAGTGGGCTGACTCACTTCGGCAGTCCTTTTCACCCGTAGACGCTGCCCACAAAGATTCGGCGCTGTCGACTGAATGAACAAAACTTGTGCAGAAGGTTACCAAGCTCCGTCCTGATCTTGCCAAGGGGCGACATTGACGACTACGCAGATGAGCCTCAACGGGGCAACGTCGATGTGCCGTTCGCTGGCAGTGACCTTATTTCCCTGCCTTGTATCCTCAATCCACCCCTCCTTCTACGGTACGAATAGACTGGCTGTCGATAGTGACCACACTCGGCGTCGGCTGCGTGCCAGCGGTCTGACGAACCTTTCGAGAAAGGGCGTCGTGGATCGAATTCCAGACTCGTCTCGACGCCAGCGCCAGAAAACGGTGTAAGCCATCTTGCAGAGGGGGTATTCGCGTGGAAAGGAACGCCACAGGCAACCGGTTTGATTGAGGTACAGAATCGCACCCATGAGGGCTCTGCGTTCCGCGGGCGGTCGCTCCGTCTTGGTCAGCTTGGGTGAGAGTTACTCAGTCACCTTGGATTGCTCATTCCTACGGCTGGTGGAATAATTTTTCACGGTCGTGACGGTTCCGTTTTCCTCGACCTGGGAGTCCAGGGATGCGGAGTCGTAGCGATTTATTACGTTGCAGGCAATTTGAAGACTTAGTCACATAGAACTCGGTTCAATGGTGTCAAGAAAATGGATCTCAAGAAGGAGTCGCAGACAGCCAAAGCTTGGACGGCGAAAGAAGTCCGTTTGCTTGTGGCTGATTACTTCGACATGCTGCAATCAGAGTTGCACGGGAACCCGTACAACAAAGCAGAGCATTGCAGGGCACTCGCTCCTTCGTTGTCGGCGCGGACAAAGAACGCTATTGAGTTCAAGCACCAGAATGTCAGCGCTGTGCTGGTGGAGCTCGGGGTACCCTACATCGAGGGGTACAAACCTCTCAGAAACTATCAGTCAATCCTCGCCTCAGAGGTCGAAGCGTACTTAGACCAGCGGCCAAATTTGTTGCAGGAAATGGCTGTCGCGCCGACTTTAAACCCGACGGAGTCACCGGTCATTAGCTCTCGAAGTCTCAAGGATGTCATCATAGATCCTCCCGAAAAGATCTTTACCCCTAACGCGAATAGTAAGCCGTGGTTGTCTCGCAAAACTCGTAGGATCGACTTTGCGGAACGCGATGCCGCAAATCAACTGCTCGGAAAGCTTGGCGAACAGTTCGTGTTCGATCTGGAACGGCATCGGTTAAAGCTCGTCGGTCGAGATGACTTGGCTCAGAAGGTGGTCTGGGCATCGCGAGATAACGGAGATGGGCTCGGATTCGACATCATTTCGTTCGATGAAACAGACGACTCGGAAAGATTGGTGGAGGTTAAGGCCACGGGGCTCGGTAAGTTCTTTCCATTCTACGTTACTTCGAATGAAGTGCGATGCTCTGAGGATCGTTCGCATCAGTATCAATTGTTCCGCGTTTTTGACTTCGTGCGGTCGCCCAAGCTCTTCATCTTGAATGGATCATTGAGGCAAACTTGTCAGCTCGAACCTGTGTTGTATCGGGCTGGGGTATAAGGAAGTGCAATTGGGTGCTGCGTTGCCGACCGTAGAGGGGCGTTAAAACGAAAAATCCGCCA
>NZ_DASWWZ010000566.1:0-7847 GCF_036405755.1 Schlesneria sp. | reverse complement strand
ATGCTGACTCAAAGTCAGGGATTCGTACATGGTTCTGTGAATCGGAATCAGAAAGATTCCCCCACGAAGCAGTTGGCACCCGCGGAAATTTCGATGACGCAGCTCGGGAAGAAAACCGGGTTATTCGACGTCACCTGCACTCAGGATGCGGCCGCGGATTTCACGAAAGAGAACTTGCAGAAGTTTGACATCGTGATGTTCTACACCACGGGAGACCTGCCCATTGCTGATGCGGACAAAGAGTATTTCTTCAAAGAGTGGCTGACGAAAAAAGGCCACGGCTTTGTCGGCTTCCACTCGGCCCTCGACACTTACCACAACTATCAGCCCTACTGGGACATGGTTGGTGGTACGTTCGACGGGCATCCGTGGAATGCAGGTGAACTGGTGACGATCACTGTCCACGACCAGCAGCATCCCGCGATGAAGCCCTTCGGCAACGAGTTTCAGATCAAAGACGAAATCTACTGGTACAAGAACTGGCAGCCCGAGAAAGTTCGGGTCCTGATGAGTCTGAACATTGAAAAATGTCCTACCAAGGGTGCGCGGACCAAGGTCAAGGAAGGGGATCAGGAAGTCGAAGTCCTGCAGACGCGGCATGTCCCGGTCTCGTGGGTGAAAGACTACGGGGATGGACGGGTCTTCGTGACAAACCTGGGTCACAACGAATCGACCTGGGTTGACCAGCGATTCCTGGACCATGTCACGGGGGGGATCAAGTGGATCCTCGGTCAGGCGGAAGGAGATGCAACTCCGAACCCCGAATTGTCGAAGCAGCAGGAAGCCAAGGCAAAGAAGGATGCCGGTCTGACGAAGTGATGGAGGCAACGACACCGAGTTGACCTTACCGAGTTGACCTTCTCTGCTGACGAGCACTGCTTGAGCCTTGTCGGTCCAGCAGTGCTCGTCCGGAAGTAGACTTGGCGGTGATGTCAAACCGCTGATGAGAAGGCTTCCGGTTCTGGCACGCTGGGCCGATGCGTTGATTTACTTGAATCGAAAAGAACGACTGTGATTGAGATCGAAGCGGACATCGCCGTGATGGGGGCCGGGTTTAGCGGCAGTCTGACGGCGATGCTGGTGCAGCGAATCGGGTTAAGGCCGGTCCTGATTGATCGGGGTGCGCATCCCCGGTTTGCGATCGGGGAATCCTCGACTCCGGTTGCCAATCTGGTGCTGGAGGGACTGGCCGGCCGGTATGATCTTCCCCGCATTGTTCCGCTCTCGAATTACGCGGCCTGGAAGAAAACTTACCCTCAAATTGTTTGTGGGCTGAAACGGGGATTCAGCTATTTCCATCACCAGCTCGGGCACGACTTTCAGCCTCGATCTAATCGGGCGAATGAACTGCTGGTTGCGGCGAGTCTCACGGACGAAGACGCGGATACCCACTGGTTGAGGGCCGATTTCGACCAGTTTCTGGCAGAAGAAGCGGTCAGATTGGGTGTTCCTTATTTTCCCCATACGTCGATCGATCGACTCGAACCCCGAGGAGCGGGTTGGGAACTGAGCGGGAAGTGTCATGGTTTGCCACAGTGTATGCGAGAGGGTTCGTCGTCAGACTCTGCCGAGATTCGGGTCCGGGCCGACTTCATCATTGATGCTTCGGGAGAAGGTGGATTCCTGGCAAAGCAGCTCGGCATTTTGCCTCACCCTGCGGGATTGAAGACGCGGTCACGCGGGCTGTTCTCGCATTTTAAGAATGTCGCCCGCTGGTCGGATCTGTACGCCAAGCGGGGTGGAGACATTTCCGGTCACCCCTACCCTTGCGATGATGCCGCTCTGCATCATGTGTTTGACGGGGGATGGATGTGGGTCCTTCCGTTCGACAACGGCGTGACCAGTGCCGGTTTCGCACTGGATCCCGAGCGGTTTCCACTGGAATCAAGCGGCACACCTGCGGCGGAGTGGCAAGCCCTGCTGGCTCGATTGCCTGCCGTGGCCGAGCAGTTTGCGAACGCCGAGCCGCTCGTCCCCTGGCGACAATCCGGACGAATGCAGCGACGGGTCAGCCAGTCCGCAGGTCCGAACTGGGTCATGCTGCCGAACACGGCGGCCTTCCACGATCCACTACACAGTACGGGGAATACGTTCACGCTGGTGGGGATTGAACGCCTGATCGGCATCCTGGAACGCTGCTGGAACGTTTCCGGTGACCGGGACAGTTCGAGTCCGTTCGGCGAACTCGCGGACGCGTCAGCGAGGGAATCTTTGACCGCAAAACGGACTCGGGGTAGCTCACCCGAACCCCAGTGGACCAGGCTCGCCGACGCATTGCAGAACTATGATGCTCTGATTCAGCAGGAAGTGGAGTTCATCGATCTCGTGGTGAGTGGCAGTTATGCAGGCTTTCGGGAATTCGAACGCATGATTGCCATGTCGATGTTCTACTTTGCCACCGCGATCTGGTCGGAAGAGGAGCGGCGAGCGGGTCGCGTGGCCCAGGGGGCGGCTTACTTGAGTGCCCAGCACCCGCAACTCAAGTCGGCACTCAAGCAGGCGTATCGAGATCTGACAGATCCAAACATCTCCGGGGCCGAACTGACAGTCAAAGTCCGTGCCGCCATCGCGCCATTCAATCGGGTCGGATTGTGTAACCCCGACCTGTGCAATATGTACCCTTACGAGTTCACTCCAGCCGCGACACCGAGCGCGTCCTAGAATTCCGGGAATGGGGATGGCCGTTACCGGACCGCAGGGGGCCCCTTCCCGGCCGAGGAGCTGCACCCGGTGTCTGCTCGGCCCATCGGGCGATCTGGGTCGGCTGCGTCCTGCGACGGAAAGTCATGCAGCAATTGGCCGTTCAATCGGATATGATGGGGCCACGGAAGAAGTACGGCATTTCGGTTCCTGCCAAAGTGTGCCGGATCTCAAACCAGCGGATCGGGTTGAGACACTCGGGAAACGAAACTCGCCGAACATGCGAGGAGGACGATGATGCGGAGCGTGGTTTGGGTCGGGTTCGTGCTCGGGGGAATCCTTTGCCTCAGCTCTTCATTACACGCACAAAATCGTTCCCGGATCCTCTTTAATACAGAGTCTCGCCTCACGGCCGAGATGGATCGAAACGTGCAGCAGGCACTCGAAGAGGCCGGCGATCTGCTGCTCGAGAAGGAGTTTGGCCCCGCCGTACTCCGGCTTCAATCCGTGCTTGATCATCCCGAAGACTATTTCGTCGAGAAGGATTTTCAATCCGGTGAGCAGCTCACCTCGAAAGGTGTGGCTCTGAAGGTTCTGGCGGATCTCCCTGCCGAGGGACGAGCCGCGTATGAACTTCAGGTGGGGACGGACGCTCGGGCCGAACTGGCCGATGCGATTGCTGCAGAGGATTACGTGCGCGTGTCCGAACTGGTCTCGCGCTATCAGCTGACGGCAGCGGGATTCCAGGGGATGCAGCTGCTGGCCGCGCGGGCTCTTGACCGTAACCACCCCATGCAGGCGGCATTGATCTATGAAGCGATGCGTGAGCACCCGAATTCGCAGGGAGAATTCCGTATCCCCCTGCTGCTTCAGACCGCTCTCGCATGGCATCTGGCCGACCAGCCGGAACGAGCCCGGACTGCTCTGGAAGGACTGGATAAGTTGAAGCAGGCGGGACCCTGGCAAGTCGCGGGTCGCGCGGTGACGCCGTTTCCGAGCCTCGGTGAAGCACCCGCCTGGCTGCAGACGCAGTTCGGTCCGACAGCCCCGCAGCCCCCTGCTGTCGTCGATCGCTGGGAACTCCCTCGAGGGGGCCTGACCGGCAATGAGTCAGCAGCGGCATCGTGTCCGGTGGGAGGTGGAGCGTGGAAAATCTCTTCCCGCCAACACCTGCGGCTGCACATGAATGACGAGATCAATCAGCAGCGGATCAAAGGTTTCGACCAGATGATGGTGCAAACCGAACAGATGATGCGCGAGGGCAATCGACTCACCCAACCCGCAGCCATACCGATCGTCGTCGGTGACGTCGTTGTCTACCGGACGATCAATGATCTGACGGCGGTCAGCTTGAAGACGGGCGATCTCTTGTGGCGCTCTGCCAAGACGGACGGAATGCTGACCTGGCTGTTTCAAAGCCCACTGGCTGCATCAGACGCGATTCCCCCGTCGTCACCACTGACGTTTCGTGGATACCTGCAATTCAAGATGTTTCGCGACCAGATCTCGGGATCTCTCTCGAGTGACGGTGACCGCGTCTACGCGGTGGAAGAGTCCGAATCGCAGTTCAGCAGTCTGTTGCCGCGCAGCCGTCTTCCCTTCGGGGCACAGATGATCATGGATCCTGTCAACAAGCTCTCGGCCTACGACGTCGCCGGGGGGCGACTGTTATGGGAAGTGGGGGGGCAGAACGGGACACCCCCGGCAGAGTTATCCGGCATGTACTTTGTCGGACCTCCTGTCCCCTGCGACGGTCGTCTTTACTGCCTTGCTGAGTCCAAGAATGAGCTGCGGCTGCTGTGCCTGATTCCGGAATCGAACACCGCCCGGCTGGAGTGGTACCAGACACTTGTCGCCACCGAACGAGCCCCGTTTGGGGCGACGTTCCGCTTCGCGGGACTCATCCCGGCGACTGCGGAAGGCCTGATGGTCTGTCCAACGGCGAACGGGGCGATCGTCGCTTATGACATCGTGCGACGTCAGCTGCGCTGGGGCTATTCCTACGATTCCAAGTCACGCCGCAATTTTCAGGATAACTTCGAAAATCCCGTGATGCGTGAGCGTGTCGGCGGGGACGATGAAGAGTCGCGATGGCTGGACAGTGGCCCCGTGATCACGCGAGGCCGAGTCCTCGTGACGCCGCGAGATTCGCATGAGATCCATTGTATTAATCTTGTCGACGGAAGTCTGAACTGGAAGCGTTCGCAGGCACAGGGACTGTACCTGGCCTGTGTGAACGAAGACCAGGTTGTCGTGGTGGGACGCAATCAGATTGCGGCTTACTCTCTGGCCGACGGTTCCGAAGAGTGGACGCAGCCGATGGAGATTCCTGAACCGAGCGGACGGGGTGTCCGGGTGGGGAAGCAGTATCTTCTCCCCCTCTCGACGGGGGATATCGCGACACTCGATCTGACGACCGGCCGAATCCTGGGACGTTCCAAGTTGCCTCAGGCAGGCGTCCCCGGCAATCTGGCCGTTGGTGACGGAGCATTGGTTTCGGTCGGAACCCATGATGTCATTGGATTCCGGTCGCTGGGCGAAGTGGAAGATCAGGTTGCAGAGCAACTCGCCAAGAATCCCGACGACGCCGAAGCCCTGGCGCTGCGGGGTGAATTGAAGCTGCATCGAGGCCAGGAACTGGAGGCGATCGAGGACCTGAGGAAATCACTCCGACAGCGACCTGATCCTGCGGTCAAACGTGTGCTTGCCGAGACGATGCTGAATCGGCTGAGGAACGATCCCAAGTCGATTCTCGCCGCAGCGACCGAACTCGAGGCATTGACCGAGGACCCGCTTCAACGTGTTGAGTTTCTGCGGTTGTACGCCAATTCGCTGAAAGAATCCGGCGATCGTGTCGGGGCGATTACGGAGTACTTCCGACTCGCTCTGACGACGACGATTCCCGACATGATGATCTCCGCGGGAACGGGGCATTTTGTTTCGCTCGAACAGAGTGTCCGGGCTGAGCTGTTTGCGATTTACGACGCGGCCACAGCGAGCGAACGAACCGAGATGGAACGGGTTTTCAGCCGCGAGTTCGAGACGGCCGCGAAGTCGCCTGATCGGAACGATCGAATTCCGCACCTCATCAAACTGACTTCGGGGCATCCTGCGGCAGACGCGTTGCTGCTGAAACTGGCAGAGGCACCCGGTGCCATTGCTGACGAGTTCGCCCGACTCCAGTTGCTGGAACGGATCACGAGCTCTGCCAATCTTTCGGTGGCTGGTTCTGCCGCGGCATCCCTGGCAGCGTTGTACATCGCGGCGAATGCGCCGGAAGAGGCACGTCCCTGGATTGCTGAGCTGGGTGATCGGTTTGCGACGATCGTCTGTAGTGATGGGAAGACGGGACGACAGCTCTCTGACGAATGGTCGACGCAGAGATCGCTGGGCCAGGATGATTCCCGTTTTCAATGGCCGCAAGGGGCAATTGAAGTCGTTCGTACGGATCAGAGCATCACGCAGCCGGCCTTTCCGGTTGAGGTGGTGACTCATGTGGGAAGCTTCTACAAAGGATGGTCGTTCGAGGTCGACGCTCTCATTACCACACTCACCGCACGCGATCCCCATTTGAACGTGGTGTGGCGTGTGCCGCTGATCAACTCGGCAAATGATCTTCGGGACCAGCCCTGCCAATTGCACATCCGGGGTCGACGGCTCGCGCTGGCTTCGGGAACGTGGCTTGGGGTGATGGAAGCCGTAACAACCCAGATCGCTCCTGAAATCATCTTCGAACAGTCGTTGCGTCCGAACTCGTTTGTGGCTCCCCGCTTGAGCACCACGCCGAATGAGCGTCGACTGTTGCCGAACGGGCGACTCATTCAACTGAAGTCGGATGGGCGATCGACAGCAGGATACCTAGTTGGTCTTACCGACGATGCCGTGGTGTATCAGCTAGACAATCGGCTTTATGCGGCGGATCCCGAGTCTGGCAAACTGCTGTGGTCTCGCGTTGGGCCGGCGTTCGCCAAAGTCGATGCCACGGTCGACAGCAAGCTGATGCTCGCAACAGCCGGCAACGGTGCACTGCTTTTGCGGATGCGCGATGGTGCGATCGAGCAGCAGCATAAAGGGAACCCCAACGACGTCCCGTTATGGTTTCGAGGTACGCGGCGGCTGACACAGCGGAATCAAGTTCCGGATCAGCGGGTGTTCGAAATGCATGATTTCGATGGGGATCGCGTCGTCTGGCAATCGCAACATCCTGTCGGCAGCAAGGCCTGTCTCATTCAGGATGAAGAACTGGCAATCCTTGAGCCCACCAGCAAGCTGACGATTCTGAAACTGGCAACGGGAGAGAAACAGCTCGAGACGGAATTACCGCTGAAACGCCCCTTACGCGGGATGCTGGTTCTGTCGGTTCAGTCCACCCCCGATCACTATATTGTCGTCGCCGGGGTCTCCATCCGAAAGACCGAACTGCGAAGGATTGAGCCCATCAATTTTGGGATGCCCCCCGAGTTTGGTCTCCCTCGTGAGCTGGGGACGCCATCGAACTCGGCGTTCTCTCTGGATGGGATGGTGTTCTACATTGACCGCAAAAGTGGTGAGGTGAAATGGTCGGTCCCCGTCAATGAACTGGCCTATGATGCCAATCAGCCTGCCAGTCTTCCGGTGCTGGTGCTGGCGGCGTGGAACATTCATTTCGATCCCAATACCGGTTTCCCGCTCGACCCCAAGTTGTCGACGTTGATCCTCGACAAGCGGACCGGTGACGTCGTTTACAAAAGTCAGGAACTGGCGACGCCCGTGGGGCGAGGGCTTCAGTTCATCCCTTCGCACGAGACCAAGAAGCTGCTGATCGACTTCTACAGCTTTCAGCTCGAACTGAAGTTTCCAAAGCCGAAATAGGGGAGTCGGGTCAGGACTGTGGCACTGATCGCCAGACCACGGACTGCATGGCGCTGGCTCATGTCGAACGAACTGTTTGCTTTGGTTGCACGGACAATACCAGCAGTGTCGTAATGACCATCTCCACGAAGAACACAGAGGCCACGAAAGGACTCGAAAAGTAGCTCGTAGACGAAATGCTGATCTTGGCTATGCCGCACGCAGTGGCGAGCCAGGTGACTCCGAGGAGGGCCCTCTGGGCCGAGAGCCGCTGGCGAGACTCAGCCCAGACGACGAGGATCACAATCGGTAAGGTGATGACCGCCACGGCGGCCCAGTGGTCATACATCTTTTCCAGCCAGCCCTTCTCAACGCCC
>NZ_DASWWZ010000565.1:0-2330 GCF_036405755.1 Schlesneria sp. | reverse complement strand
GACCTACATCGTTGGCACTTCCCCCGAGATTACGATTTTTCCCCAATGAAGAAGAGGTCCTCAATGCTGATCAAAAAATGGTGGCTCTGCCTACTGATTCCGATTGCCAGCACATCAATGGCACTGGCCGACTCCGACCTGGCTCCAACACGCCCGGAAATGAAGAAGCGGATTCAGGCTCTGAAAGAGCGAACTTCGCGTCTGCCATTGCCACCACCGACCGAACAGGAAATCGCATCAGGACGACCGCTGGTCAACAATGGACGTCTTCGCGCACTGTATCTTCCTCCCGCCTGGCAGTCATTTCTCGTTCCCGGGTGGGGAAGCAGCTCAGCCACTCGCCCCAGCGGAGGAACCGCCGCACTCCTGAAAAGGATGGAAGCCGATCCCTCTTATGGGTTCAAGACTCGCCTGTTCTGGATTGTTTCACGTGCCAATGACTGTCAGTATTGCCTGGGACACCAGGAACTGAAGCTGAAGCGAGTCGGGATGACCGATGACCAGGTCGCTTCGCTGGATGCCCGTTGGGACCTGTTTCCCGCCGGGGAACAGGCCGCGATGAAGGCCACGCGGAAGCTGACACTCACCCCGCACCTGTTTACTCAACAGGACCTCGCTGAACTCAAGCAGCAGTTCCCTGACCCGGAAGTGATCGACATCATTTACACTGTCAGCCGGTACAACGCAGTCAATCGCTGGACGGCCTCAACGGGGATCCCCCAGGACCAGTCCTTCGGTGGCGAAGAGCACAGCGAACTGGACACTCCCACATCCCCCGAGTTCTCGAATCTTCCCTCGAAGGTGATTCCCACGGAACTGAAGCCGCGGCCAGAGTGGGAAAGCCGTGACGATGTCGAGGCAGCGATTAAGAAGGCTCACGGAAGAAAGCCCGGCGTCGAACTCCCCAAAATGGAGAACGCCAAGAAGGTCCTCGCTCGACTCAGCCCCGGCGTCACCCCTCCTGTCTGGTTCCAGGCTCTGTCCGACCTCTCTGTCGCACTCGACGCCTGGGGGCAGAAACAGGCTATGGCACGTGAAGGAAAAACGTCTCCGGAACTCCGCATTCTGATCGCCTGGGTCACCTCACGGGAGAATCGAGCCTGGTACGCTGCAGAACATGCACGAGCCCGCTACCTGGCTTCAGGTGGGGATGAAGGAGTTTTGTATTCGTTCAAACAACTGGAAGGGGCTGCACGTCCCGCAAACGCCGAAGCCCTGCGCTTTGCCCGCAAGCTGACGACGCTGCCGCAGACGATCGTTGACGAAGACATCAGTCGCTTGAAAGAACATTTCAACGATTACGAAGTGGCGGAAATCATTCAGACGACCTGCGACGCCAACGCGTTTGACCGCTTCACCGAAGCGCTCTGGCTGCCGCTGGAAGACTGATTTGGCGGTGTTGGCGGCTGTCAGCCATGGCCTGCCCGGACCACCGTTGATGGCTTGAACGCCCTGTGCCGACTCACACTTTCCGTAGAGCGGCACAGGGATTTTTTACGGCCAACGACAGAGAACTCATGAGCGAGTAGGGAGTGGTGTGACGCGTCCTCAGCAATTTATTCCGCCCCGACGCGGTCACGACGTCACCAGCTTCTTCAGATTGGGCCGCAACCGTTTACGAATCTCGGGCATCAGCCCATAAGCGAGTGCCAGAACTTTCAATGGGTGCAGCGTCGGCGTAGGCGACTGCTGTTCCATCTGAAATTTGCAACTGCTGCATTCGGTCATGCCAAATTCGATTTGGTCCGATCGCATTTGCTCGATCAGGTCATGTCCGATTGCGAGCGATTCCTCAAAGTTTTCACGCGACAACCCAAACGTACCAGCCATTCCCGAGCAACCATGATCGGTATCAGTGATCACGAGTTGGGGAATCAAACGACAAATTTGTAGTAGAGGGGTACCCTTTCCCAGCGCACGCAGATGGCAAGGCGTGTGATAGGCGGCGGTCAACGGCAGTGATTGAAAATCGGTCCGCATGTCTCCACGGGCCTGAAGATCCGCCAGAAAGTGGCCCGCTTCCACAACATGGTCCGCAACCAGCTGGACGTCGGGATGATCCAGTAGCCGTGGATACTCGACCTTGAGGCACAACGCCGCAGCCGGCTCGGTACAGATGATCGGACAACCCTCGCGTGCAAACTCAGCCAGCAGGCGGATATTATCCGTCGCCAATTGGCGGGCAGTTTCGACGTCACCGATCGATATGTGTGCCATACCCGATCGGTGTTGTGACGCGGGGACATGGATCCGGAAACCCTGATGCTCCAGTATTCGCCCGAGGGCAAACGCCAACTCAGGATCGTGCGCATTCGCGTAATGATCAACGA
>NZ_DASWWZ010000564.1:0-15654 GCF_036405755.1 Schlesneria sp. | reverse complement strand
GAGCTGGATACCCTGGTTGGCGTTGCTCGAGACCGACGAGGTCACCATGGCCGTGTTCAGGTTGCCGCCGTTGGATGCGACTCCGAAGAAGCCCTGACCACCGAAGAAGGTACCGTTCGCGTCGAGGCTGGTCGAAACCAGGTTGAAGTTGGCGACACTGTTGGCTCCATCAGCCCGTACGAACATCCCCGCACCACCGCTTTGTGAGAACGAGGTGTTCGCTGAGGTGTACACATTCAAGGAGCCGCCGTTGAGGGCATTGAACAGACCACCGATCGAACCACTGCGGTCGGCCTGAACGTTCGCCATCGCCAGATTGATCTCGGAGCTTGGACCGGTCACGGTCGTGTTCACTGCATTCGCAGCGTTGTTCGACAGGTTGCTTGAGACCACTGAAGCATCGATATGGCTGTTACCGCTCGCGAAGAGGTTCATGCCGATTTGCTGTGAACCGAATGGGAAGGTGTTCCCCAGTGTGACCGAGTTCAAGCTGAGGCCAACTTGCGAGTTGGAGGTGGCGACGACTTCCAGGCCGGTTCGGCTGTTGACGAAGGGAGGCAGTGCAACGCCGTTGTTGACAATCTGAACTCCCTGGCCAGCCCGACCGTAGATGTCGGTGCCGATGGCTCCGACAAAGTTCGTTCCCTGGTCAGCTCGAATCGAGATTCCGTCGTTACCATTGCCACTGACACTGGCACCGTTATAGACCTGCAGGAAGCTGAATGGTGATCGCTCGATATCGAGACGGATACCGTCGTTTCCACGGAGTGACATCAGGCTCGTGCCATTGTTATCAACCGAGCCCAGGTTGACCGACGCCTGCACGATCGAATCGTTGCGGCTGGTGACGAAGATACCGTTGTCAGCGTTGTTGTTGATCGTGGCGTTGGCGAAATCGAGACGATTCACCGCACCGTTGTTGATCACACCCAGCACACCGCTGCCGGCACCGTTCTGACCGTTGTTCGAAATCGACGAGCTGCGCGACGCGAAGTTGAATTCACCATCATTCATGATGTATTCGACGCCGTTCGCACCACTGTTGTTGATATTGCTGCCGTTCAGCATCGAGATCGAGGCGACTGAGGCGGCGCCACTGACGTCACCGTAGATACCGCTTCGTTCGCTGTTGCTGAGGCTGCTGTTGTTGAAGCGTGAGTTCAGGATTCCGCCGTTAGAGACTTTGAAGTTCATCCCGTCACGGCCGCTGTTATTGAAGTCACTGTTGGTGAAGTCGGTCATCACGCGAGAGTAGTCGACATTGGCGACGAATCCGTCAGATCCGCTGCGGCTGCCCGAGGTATTGAGCAGGGTCAGAGCGGCGTCGGATCCCGTTGTGGCATCGATGCGGACAGCGTTCACCAGCGTGTCCGAGAAGTCGCCATTGTAGATGTTGCCGTTGAAGAGGCTGGCATTTTTCAGGTCGAGTTTCAAACCGTAAGCCTGGTTGCTGACCGATCCGTTGGGAGCGATGTTGTTTGCAGGCGACAGGTTCGACAGGAGGTTAATGGTCGAGTTGTCAGAGATAATGTTGAAGGCACTGGATCCGTTCACCAGGCGACCGCTGTTAGCAAGCGTTCCGTGGCTGAATTCCAGGTTTGCAAACGAGTTGCCAGTGGCGTTCAAGTAGAAACCATCGCCACCCGAGTTCCGAGCAGTGTTGTAGTCGAAGAAGAGGTTCACGACCGAGTTCTGAGACAGTTCCCCGTGGACCGCACTTCGACCACTGTTGTTGAGGTTGTTTTCCAGGAAGGCAACATTGAGTCGCGAATCATTCAACCGGTAGTAGAGTGCATCGCGGCCACTTCCCGATGCGTCGGTGGGGTCTACGAACAGGTTGACCGTCGAGCCGAGGGTTCCTTCGACATGGAAGGCGTCACGCACGTTATTCTGGAACTGGCTGTCGCGGACGTTGGCGTTCATCAACGTGTTGTTTGTGGCGTAGATTCCCAGGCCGTCGATCGCATTTCCAATCGCGTTGACGTTGGTCAGGTTAAGAGTGCCGGCACCGCCCAACTGGCTGAAGACGATACCCGATCCACCCACGCTGTTGCTGAAGTTGGATTCTGAGAACGTGACGCCGACTGTCGAGGTCTTGATTGGTGACCCTTGCGTACCGATCTGCAGGTTGTTGGAACCGTTCTGCATGGCTGCAACATTGGTTCCGAAGACGGTGATGGAACCGCCGGTGCCATCGATCTGAATACCAGCATTGGAGTTGTTGTTGGAGCGAACGTTGTCCATGTAAGCGGTGAGCTGCTGGCTGGTTTCGCTCAACTGGATACCGGTTCCGTTACCGTTCGTGAAGACATTCTTCATCATCACGTTCAGATAGGAATCGTCTGCGTTCAGCTTCACGCCGAAGGGCTGTGGCTGGCTGGCGTCGGCGTTCATTTGAACGTTGGACATGAACAGGTCAAGACCTGGCACAGCCGTATCGATCTGAATCCCGCCCCCTGCGTTTCGGCCGTAGCCGAACGGATTGGCGTGGTTGGCTGTGCCGACGTTGATGTCACGAATCACACCGCCGCCCGAAGCATTGGTGAGGGCAATTCCACGACCACCATTGCCGCTGATTTCCAGGTTGTGCAGCAGGAAGTTGCGTGACCCGGCACTGGTATTACGAATTGCGTCCCCGGCCGAATTGGTGAAATTGAGGGCGCGAACTTCGTTGTTGTTGGCAAGAGTCACAACACTGCCACCATTCAGGCTGGCATTGTCGTTTCTCATATAGGGGTAGATCCCCGAATTGCTGGTCCCGGGCAAATCGAAGTTGCCGTAGATCGTATTTCCGTAACGGGCGTAGAGGTCAACAGTCGAGAGTCGGCCCGTACCCAGCAGTCGCTGGTTGTCCGAGAGGATGATTGATCCGGTGACAGGATTGGCTTCGCTGGAATTGCCGTTATGCACCAGAATGATATCGCCGGGAGCATTGCCTGGCAGATTTTTGAATGGGTTCTGGAAGGTTCCGTCGCCGCCGCTGGTGTTGCTGTTATTAACGTGTGTAATGAAGTAAGGCTTGTTGGTTTCAGGGTTGATCGCAGCGATGTCAACCTGCTGATTGTAGGTGTGGGTGGCAACACGCCAGTTTCGCTGAACGGGGTTCAGCATGCGTTCGCGGACAGAGAGATTGGGGAAGTAGCGGGTGGGCTGGAAACCCGAAAAACGGAAATCGACTGTGGCGTTCAGGTTGGTACCCCACAGGCGGTCCTGGTTGATGACCAGACCGACCGTCAGGTCGTTGCTGATCATCGCTTCGACTCGTCCACGGTAACCGAAGGTGTTCTGTTCTGAGGTGCGATAAGCATAGAAGCCGGAGTAGGCTCGCAGCCATTGAGCTGATGCCGAGACGGGGACACCAAACTCCATATCACCCCCGCTCATCGACTGATCGCGAAGCTGCAATCCGTTGAAGGCGAGCGAGTTGCCGACGAAGTAGGGGTTTCCGCTGATTCCGAGCGGGGCGACGAAGTTATCGTTGCTCCCGTTGACGAAATACCCGTTCCCTCGCAGGTCCCACCATTCGCCGAGGGTTTCCGCACCCACGTTGAACTGGCTATACCGATTGTTGAGGTAGTTCTCGTCGTCGTCGTAGTAGCCGTAGACACCGAAGATCCGGTCCAGGCTGTCGACATACTTACGACCCACGAGACCGGCGTTCACACCGATCTGTGAGCTGTTCGTAATGATCAGCCGGGCGTTGGGAGCAATGAAGGCGTCTTCATTGACCCAGATAGGCGTGAACACGCCAATCTGGCTATAGCTGTCACGGTAACCCACCCCGTCACCCGTCATGTGCCGGATGTCGAAGTAGGTGCCTTGCAGCACGCCGCCTCCACTGAAGTTCTGAACTTCAGCGACCCCAGAATCGGAATAGGTATCGACTGCCGTTTGCGCGGAGACTGCGCTGGCCAAAACGAGCCACGACAGGCACACGAAGCCAATGTTCACACGTTGCATGGACGTCTCTCTCCAGCAGGATCCGTGAATCCGCATTTCCAGCCGAAAGTCGAACTGGGTCGACCTATACTTCCCAACTTCAGCCCGCAACGGGTGCGCGGACTGTGACGAATTTATCGCGTCTCATCGTTATTCGGCTTTTGTCACGCAGTCTGATGAGTGAAACTGTACGGACTGTGAGGATCTTGCGCGAAATAACGACTTGCGCGAAAAGTCCTTCTGTATCGACCGGCTTGCGATCGGCAGTTTCTGCCATCAGGCAGGCGATGACTGTCCCGCAGCAGCACATTGCTCGATCTTCCCGCTGCAGAAGATCAGTGAGAGAGGTGTTCGCGTCCACACGTCGGAAACGGGTATCCAGTGGTGATCAGCGACACTCACTCTGTACATCGCTGTCATGCCTGACGAAAAGGGCTACCATGAGGCGAAGCCCGTTTCACCAGGCATTCGCCTGCTGAATCTTTCACAGAAATCACCTTTTGGCACTGTGTGCTGGAACGCCACCACGGCTACGGATCCAAGGTAGGTACCCGCCGCATTCGCTACTTCGACGAGACATCGCCCGATGAAACAAGCCGTATCTCCGTCCCTCGACCCCACTTCGTTATTCGTCCATTTTCGGGGGAGCTATGGCAGCGAGTTACTCACCGCCGCGGTGGCTCACTTTGGACTTTTCGAGCGCCTGGCTGCGCGCCCGATGAACCTCAACGAGCTAAAGCAGGAACTGCAGCTCGAGCAGCGACCCGCGCTTGTTCTGCTGACGGCCCTGCGCGCCATGCAGTTACTGGACGTCGACCGGAGTGGAACCTTCTCCCTTTCCGCACTTGCTGAGAATCATCTGATTCCCGGAAAGGATCATTTTGTCGGAGACTACATCGGACTGGCAGCAGAAAGTCCCGGTGTGACCGAGATGGTCGCGCGGCTGCGGACCAACCGACCCGCTCATGCGAAAAGCGGCGACGAAGGAGCGGCCTTCATCTATCGGGACGGACTGGAGTCGGCCATGGAACAGGAAGCGTCTGCCCGTCGCCTGACGCTCGCATTGGCAGGCCGGGCCAAGAACGTCGCGCCGGTTCTGGCCGAAAAACTGAATATGACCGAGGGGGTTCTGCTCGATGTCGGGGGCGGGACGGGAATCTATAGCATTGCCTGTCTGCAGAAAAATCCGCATCTGAGTGCGATCGTCTTTGACCGGCCAGAGGTACTCAAAGTCGCCGGGGAGTTTGCAGAGCAGTACGGTGTATCGGATCGCCTGCAACTGATCGAAGGAGATATGTTCGCGGATCCATTTCCCGCTGCGGATGTCATTCTGCTGTCGAATATTCTGCACGACTGGGATGAACCCGAATGCGAGCAGCTTGTCAGGAAGTCGGCCCACTCCCTGGCCAGGGGAGGGCGGTTGGTGATTCACGATGTCTTCCTGAACGACGAACTGGATGGACCGCTGCCGATTGCCCTGTATTCTGCCGCGTTATTTACGCTGACCGAAGGAAGGGCCTACAGTGCAAAAGAGTACCGGACGTGGATGCAGAACGCCGGACTGGTGACAGGGGAAGTGGTGCCGACGTTGATTCACTGCGGATTGCTGTCGGCAGAGAAGACGTGACAGTCGGGACCATGCAGGTCTGAGCGGGGCGTTCCATGTGCCCACCTGGCGTTGAACGGTTTTCAACGGCAAGTGGGGTGATGCATTCGAGCTGGTCTCCGAACCTTTTTCGTGACCGCTTGAAGAGCCCCGGATTTCTCCGCAGAGGTCATTCGGCCGCTGCCGGAGACTTGGGCGCTTCACCCGCGAGGACGGCCGTCAGAGCCGATCGGAGTCGTTCGTCAAACCGGGCGCCGCCGCCCACGAAAACACGGGCAACGTTCCCTTCGCGGTCGATGATGACAGTTTGAGGAATCGAAGTGGCACCGTATCTCTCTGCGATGCGGCCATTACTGTCCATGACCACAGTTGTTGACAGCTTCAACCGCTCGAGTGCCCCTTTGATTTTGTCTGGAGATTCTTCGAGGTTCACAGCGAACAGTTCAACACCCTGGTCGGCGAATTCGTGGGCGACTTTGTCGATCTGGGGCATGACCTGGAGACAGGGACCGCACCACGAGGCCCAGAAGTCGAGTACGACAACTTTCTGCTTGTGGTCCGCAAGTTTGAATTTGGTTCCATCCAGCATGTTCAGATTGATGTCTGGGGCTGGTTTGCCGACCAATGATGAATCCTGCCCCTCACCGCTTTCTTCCGAGCCTTCACTCGGGGCGAGCGGTTCCGCCGCCGGCTTCAGTTTCCAGTCGTGGAAGGGGAGACCGGCGGCCGCCAGTTTCACAGCATCACCTGACAAGATCTGATCCACCTGCTGCAGGTTGACGCGGCAAGTTCCCAGCACGGCGCTCCGACCCGTGAGGATCTCTCCGGACAGTTTTTCCGGAGTGAACGTCAACCGGTTGCCGTCGTTTTGCAAGGCTTGAATGTATCCCTCTTCTGCGTTTACTTCAGCCGTACTCTCCTGTCCTTTCGGGTCGTCGCCATCCTGGGCCGAGTCGGGGTGAAGCCACAGAATGCGAACAATCCGATCACGCCGGATGATTTTGGGGTCCAGCCTCAGTTCGATCTGCAGTTGTTCGGCATCCAGTGAGATCAGGCGACCACGCAGGTAGTCTCCATCAACAGAACGGATTAGATGCGTGGGTGGGTTGTCTCGTTGCATCCTGGGAAGGGTGAGTAAACGCTGACGTTTCAGTGACTGAATTTGTGTGGCCGGCGCATCGGGGATCAGTTCCAGTGCCTGAACCTCTTCGTTCGGCACGAACTTGATCTCAGAGACGTCAGACTCAAGGAGAACTCCTTTTTCGTCGACATTGACCATTTTGCATGGCAGCTTGTCGCCAGTTCGTAAGTGTAATACGGCTTCCGACGTCCTGGAGGATTTCTTTTTCTTGTTGCCTGGTTCTCCGTCCGTAAACAGCGACTGAATTTGACCAACGATTCCTCCTCCGCGACGGGCACGGATGCGAGCTTGAGCGACTTGTTGCTGCATCTCAATCGTGTCTGAAGCGACTGACGGAGGTGGTTCGCGGTAGACAATTCGTGCGGACAATCCCGGCTTGAGCGGGACCGGGGTGTTGCTTCGATTCGCCAGCCAGACCAGGGGCTGAGACGTGTTCTCGGGAGTGTCGACCAGTGAGCCATGCAGGCGCGTCCCCTTGGCCTCCAGTCGTCCTCGTGGATGTGTCGAGTCCTGTGTCCCTGTCTGTTCGGTTTGCGGTGCCACAGCGAACAGGGACTGCAACTGCTCGGTGGGGACGGTCACGATTTCCTGGATGCCAGGCACCTGCAGTCGTATTTTCCCTTCACTCGTATCGATCAGGCTGCCGTTGAGCTTGTGACCCTCGAAGAAGGCGACCCGCAGGGGGGGCGGTGGGACTTCTTCTGCTTGTGACAGGAATACGTCCTGAATTTGATCTTCGGGGATTCTGGTGGCATCGGCCCCTTCGCCGACGATGAACTCGCGCGCGGCCGCATCAAATGACGCGATGGACCCATAAACAATTTTTCCATCCCGAAAATGGATGCGTGACTGATCGTTTGCAACCTGGAGTGGAAGGTCGCCGTTCCAGCGACTGATGCGGAGACTTTCCAGGCGGATATTCCCACTGCGATTCGTGAGCTGCAAACCGCCGTAAGTTTTGGGCTCTGCTAACGGGACGTTCAATTCACCCAGATCTTTTCCGTCCGAAGAATAGACGAGCAATCGGCCATTCTGCTGGTCGAGAAATGCTTGAAAATGGATCCGCCCGGATTTGCCGATATTGGATTGAAGGCTGGCAATGTCGGCCAGTTTCTCTCCTTCGCGTTTGACGATGATGTCGTTTTCCCAGGCTTCAAAGCTGAACGCCCGCATGACCGTTCGAGCCTCATCGTTCACCCCGATGGCGAATTCAAAACTGGGTTGCGAGGACCACGAGAGTTCAAATTCGATTCTCGCCAGACTTGGCATGCCGAAGTCGCGGTACAAGGTCGCTCCCGCTTTCTCGGCGACCAGGCTTCCGGCATCTTCCCGCCAGCCTTCTTCGGCTCCCGATGCCTTCCAGCCATTCAGTCCGTTCGGGCCGACAAAGAACAGTTCGGCATTTCCTTTGATTCGGAACAATCGCAGCACCGTGGATCGGTCGATCGTCACGCGGCCGAGATGGTTGACGTCGAGGACAACAGATTGGGGGTCCATGCCGACGAGACTGCCGAAAAGGACATCGGAACCAGTGCGGGTAACGCAGTAATCGCCGGCGTGAGTCGGCAGCTTGTCCGGCATCGGAAAGTGAATCGATTGAACACCCGCCAGTTCGAAGGCGAGCGGCTGGGTGAAGATCGGGGACAGCCAGCCGAATGTCTCCGGGTTGGCCGACGGCGTCAGGGACCCCGTAATGTAGTCACCATTCGTCAAATGCAGGACGGCTTGAGGGCTGACGTTTGCCGGTGTCTCAGCCGAGACGGACGCAGCTGCGACCAGACTGGAGATCAGCAAAAACGTCACCCGTCGAAGTGGCATGCCCATTCGTCGCAGACCAGCTATCTCGAGGGAGGAAGTGAGATCGATCACAGTAGGCGGTTCCTCAATTGGTCACGCGTGAATGTTTCAAACCAGTCCGATTGGCACAGTCCGCCGCTTCGTCGCGTCGGTGAGGAACATCAATCCATCTCTGGTTTATCGTTCGTAAATGGGCAAGAAGCGATAGTTCAGAGCAAGTGCCAGACAGGACATCGAAGTGCCGAGCGTTGTGCCCATTTGACCCTGGATACTGCCGTCGACGGCTTGAATTTGTTTGAGATGTCTGACGAGGAGCTTGTTCCATTTTTCCCAGGCTTCGACATCGCCCTGGAACAAGGCCTGAGCCTGATAGTAGCGGGTGTATTCTGGCCAGTTCTGTTGAGTGACATTGTCCAGTCGCTGGACCAGATAATTGAGGGTGGCCTTGAACTGCGACAGGTCTTTTCGTCGACCGACAGAATAAACCAGGGTGGCGATCGAGATCCGGGCGAATGATTCGTCGAAGCCCCCGAAGCCGCCCGAGTATCCGACTTGTCCGGAAGGGGATGTCATTTTGGTGAAGTAGTTGAGTGACTTGTCGATCACTTCGTCCGGGACTTCGATTCCTGCGTTTCTTGCTGCGAGCAACCCCACCAGGACGGCTCCACTGACCGATGTGTCGGCATCGGTGGCATCGGGCGAGTACCGCCATCCACCGAACGAATTTTTCTTCTGGGACGTGACGGCAGCCCGGACGGCAAGTTCCAGCGATTGTCCGATGGTACGACGGTTGGCTTCGTTCCCTGTCCACAGGTTCCGATCATCGACCGCGCCGTAGGCTTCGGCGAGCGCCAGCATGGCGAAGCCGTGGTTATACATACTGCTATGTCCTTGTCCGCCATAGAAGCCGGTCGACCCATCCTGGCCGGAAATAATACTTCGCAAAGCACGACGGACGTTGTTGCTGTACAGCCCGAAGTTCGGATCTTCGCCGCTGGCCAGCAGGACCATCAAACACAGACCGGTAACACCGGGACCCTGTTCTCCGCCCCCCTTCCAGTCACCCGCTTCGGTCTGGTTGGCGACTAAGTATTGCAGCCCCTTCTCGTAGATCTCCCTCACATCACGTGGAACGACCTCGCCAATCCGGATCGAGGGGGCTTGTGCCTGTGCGGGCGTGGCGCTAAGACCTGCCACGATGGTCATGATCAGTGCGACGAGGCAGGGGCGATTGGGTTGAATCATAGGTCTTCCTGACTGGTCGGAGCGTATGAGTGCCCGTCATACAATTGGGATGCAGGGAATCTTATCGGAAAGTCTCAAGCTGCGAAGCGGTCTGTCGTCTCATTCCGCCGTCGCGTATCAAGGGTCATCGTGGTCGATGAGGAAGGGAAACTTCCGTGAGCGAACAGAAGAGCTGCTTCCTCCCAGCAATGAAATCGCTCTGCAATCACGGGTGATTTCTCAATGGGTGTCGGGCTTGTTTGCCGGGACTTCTGCATCGGCGGCGGTGGAGTTGTGGAGAACCATTTGTCGAACCCGGGCTCTCAACAATTTGGGACGCTCTTTCTCCTTGGGAAGGATGCCGTTTTGAATGAGAAACTGTTCCATGCCCCGATTCTGGTCAAGCTGGTTCTTCATCAATTTCCATTGATGGTCCTCCAGCAGTCCTTTCAGGCGGGCTTCTGGAAGATTTGCGAGATAATATGTCACCACGTACTGGTCGTACTGCCCGAACACTTCGGGCGGTCGGGTCTCGTCGAGCAGTATCTTCGCGATTTCATTATGTTGTGCCTGATTAAGAGGAACGACCCGTTCCATATTCGTCAGCGCCACTTCAATTGCGGCCCGATAACGGAAGCGTCTTCGGTCGTTCATGACAGCGTCGTATTTCGACAACTGATCCTCAGTCAGTGTCTTACGAATCGTTTTGGAGAAGAACGAAGTCTCACCGAATAATCCTGTCATCTGGCGGTTCCGGAGTGGCTGAACTTCCTGCCAGAAATTGTTCCAGTCATTCTGGTTCAGCTTGCCGCTTGTCACTTTCTTCCGCAGTACGTCGACTTCGTTGAAAAACCGTTGCAGGTCGGCGCCGGCTGCCAGTTTAAACTTCTGCTTTTGAGCCTCTGTCAATTGGCAAACTCGATTCAGCTCATCCAGTTGCAGGTTAAACCTTTTCTCCATCAACTGGCGGGCCTGCTTGGGGTTGCCGCTCGGCTGGAAGACGTTTGCGTCAAAATTGTTCTCGTCCATTTGAAAGACGCCGATTTCTACGGGGACTGCTTCCTGCTTCTGCTCGATATCATCGGGGGCTGCCAACAAAGGGAGGGCAGATCCGATGAGCATCCCTGCGCAGGCCAGAGAACTCACAACTGAGAACGGAAACGAACGTCGCAGCGCGCAATTGCGAATCAATCCTGCGGTTGAGTCGAGAAGTATCTGATTCCCCCCGGACCCGTGGGGACGCATCCCGCCAGTTTTATGCCCCTGGCAGGCAGGGTGGTCATCGCGGCTGGTCACTGTCACCCTCCTTTACTTCTTCACCGTCCGCATTCGCAGGGGCGACAACTTCGTTCATCTCGACTTCGACAGCGATCACGTCGATGGCATTCCCCTGAATGATCATGGGTAGCTGATTGATGATTACGTTGACGGCACCCTTCGCATCACCTCTCGCTTCACCTCCTTGAGGTTCACCCCACCACGGGTCATCCGGTGGCTGCTGCCAGCCCCACCACATTCCCACGTCGATCTTTTGAACGGTGTTGTAGACCGCCTTCTGTTCGTCACTGAGAGAGGGGTTAATCACCTCTGCAGGAACATTGGGCAGATATTCCGGCCCGTACATACTGATCATCAGCCAGTTTTCCCAGCTTTCCTGCCAGTGTGAGCGGAAGTTCTCGGCGAGCGTTTCTCGCTGCTCGGATGTGAGATAAAGGGCGCCGTCCAACCGTGAAATGGTCGAGAGAATGGCCGCCTGCTGTCTCACTGTTTTTCGATCGCCTGATTCACGGATATAGCGTTCCAGCAGGTCTGTGGGGAGGTTCTCTTTCAAAGCCTTTTGGATTCCCTCGACGATAATCGTACGTGGATCGACCGGTCTGGCGAAGGGCCCATTCCGACCTGAGTTGGCCTGAGCAAGTTGCTTTGCTGCGCTCTTGAGAGCTTCGTCACTGGCGGATTTAATCTTTTTCCGTTGTTCCACGGTCAGCTGGCTACAAACCAGGCGAACAAAAGCAAGCTCTTCCAGCACGTAGGGACGAAACTGGGCCTGATACTGCTGCAGCATGGCTTCATTCTGAGCCCCGTCCACGCCGGGTGCGAGTTCGAGGACGGGCGCTATCACGTTACCGACATTCCCTCCAAACAAGAGCTGAAGGGGAGCGGCCAGTTTCTCGATGAGCGGTGTTTCCTCGGCCTCAGCGGCAGCAGCCTCACCTGCTTCGATCACGACCGTGATGCCGTCGTCTCCCTCAGCGAGACGAGCAAGAGCAACCGAGAAGAGCAGCGGTGCAATGTACAGTGACCGCTTCGCGTCAGTCATTTTGTTCTCCAATCAGAATCGGTGTTTCCAATTCGAAGCGGGAAGTGCCTGAATCCAGCTTTCCAGGATCTGAAGTGCACGTCCGCTCAGAAATCGTCATGCCCGCTCCGATATCCTCGATTCACAAGTTTATTTGGAGCTGTCTCGTTCCAGGCGGTTGAAGTATTCATCCAGACCGGCACGGAACTCTTCGGGAAGCGAGGCCCCTGATTCTCCGGTGGACTGGGCGACTCCCCGGTCTTCGCGAACTTCTTTCTCGTTCACGCCAGCACCGACCAGAGCAATGGCCGTATCACTTGTCGTTCCTTCACCACCGCCACCGGGTGACGATCCACCTCCGCCACCCCCTTTAGGATTAATCTTCTTCGACTGAAGCAGCAGTTCGATCGCCTCGGTTTCAGCACCAATCGGAGCTGCGCCGGTGTTCGGTTCGCTCAACAGTTGGGTGGCTTCATCCATGACCAGTTCGACTCGATTTAATAGAGCGATTTCTTTCCCGAACTCTTCTTCTCCATCCGGCAATTCTCGAATGCGAACCGTTAACTGGGCGACTCGCTCAGACAATTGGTCCTGTGTGGTCGAAAGTTGTTTTGCTCGATCGTGGTATTCGGTCTTCGCCAGAGCAGGGCGGGCCTGTTCGGCGACGCGGGTTTCTTCCCGCAGATTGACCTCAGCCTCCAGGATCTGCATGGCTTCCAGGACGATTGACGGCGGGAGGCTTGCCTTGGACTTGCCGCCAGGACACTTCCCGTTGCAGGCCGGGTCGACCAGATTATCGGCCCATCGATCAAACGTGTCTGACCAGAACTCGCACTGGGCGATCGACATGCCCGTCTCGGTCTTGATGTCATCGCCGATCTGACGCAGGCTGCCGACGGCATCCTGAGTTCGCATTTCTTCTAGTACTGTTTTGAAACGCTGGAATCGGCGACGTTCGAAATACGACTGCATATCATCCATGATCATCGAAATATCCTGGCTGCTGTCAGCTTCCTGCTTCGCCATTTCCTCAACCATCTGTTTGAGCGGTCCTGCGGTTTTGACTTTCTGCCCGAACGCACCGCTGACCTGATCCCCGATCTTCCCCGCGATGACGTATTGTTTGCGAGAGGCGGCCTTCAGTCGTTTGACGAGTGTGCTTCCTTCCAGATTCGCCAGTACCTTATTGAGTTCGTCCGCGATTTTGTCGAACTCGGCCAGCAGGTCCTGCTGTGCTTTCACCGCTTCATCCAGCTTTTGTCCGGCAGGAGCAGGGGGCTTGGGCTTGGAATTGCCTGGGGACATGACGGTCGTCACGGGAAGTGTCAGCCGTGGATTGGAGTTGCTCTTGCCCGGCTCTTCGGGCTCACCCGGATTCTTCGGTCCGGGATTCTGCGTTGATTCACCGTCTGCCACTGTAGGGACAGGAGGTTTCGGCGGACTTTCGCCGGGCTTTTGCTGGCCACCAGAACCATTCGCACGATTCTGTCCTGCCATCGGGCCTGAGGGCTTGGGTGGATGAGCGCTGGCCAGGGCAGGGGCTTGCGACGACTGCTTCAGCAGATCGGCCACGTTGGGCATGCGATTTCCCGAGATGTCCTTCAGGATCTGCAGCATCTCGGCCCATTTTTCGATATGTCCCACTCCGAATTCTGGATTGCGCATCGCCTGTCGGACCAGATCTTCACCACTGGTCACCAATCCCGTCAGGCGGCGTCCGTTGGCCCGTTCGGCCGTGGATTGCACTTCGACGCGTCGGCGGTTTTCAGGTTGATCCAGTTCCTCGGGCGAGAGCATCCTCAGTTCCTGGTTCGTGTGGTGCAGCTGCATCTCACGATCTCGCACTTCCAGAGATTGTCGATGCCATTTACTGAGCTGTTCGGTCAACCAGATGGAGTGTTGTTCGGCACTGAGGACATACAGAACGAAGGGTGCAGAGTAGGTGCGGGTTCGTCCCGGGAAAAAGTCCTCGACAAACAGTCGGACGTTCACCGGCTGCGGTTCGATTCCGAGCGTCTGGGCACAAAAGGTCCCCGTAAGCTCCAGCAGTTCTTTTTCACTGTCACCTGCGGCGAGGATTCGTTCGCCTGCGGCGGGTTTCAGGACCAGCGTCTTGTCGGCCCCCTTCCATTCGATCCCCACGACCTTGATGCCGTAGTCGTCCTGAGCACGGACCTTGAACGAAAGGGTTTCAGAATCAATGACCACCCGTTGTCGCGGCAGGTCTTCGCAAGAGATCGAAGGAGCTTCGTCCTCGCGGGCATTGACGGAAATGGTGAGTGGCTCTTTCCCTTGCAGGCCGTGCTCATCTTTCCACTGGAACTGCAGCTTGCGAGAAGAATCGATGGCGAACACCGGGCTGGTCACGGTGTCGGCCGAGCCTTCGATGTGTGATGTCGTCGCGGCGGACTCGGGGTGATCGAGTTGCAGCCATTCTCCCTGTACCAGTGGCCGAGTGGCCGTCACAGCGAAGGAGGTGGTGCTGCCAGCGACCACGGTTACGGAACCACCCCGAATGTCCTTCTGAATCGGTTGCGGGCGGTTCAGGTAAGCGGGGAGCTGGATATTGGCCAGGATGTGTGTCAGTTCCGGACGCAGCATCGGCTCGACTCGCGTCTGCTGTCGAGCGTCCCCGATTCGCAGGTCGAGTCGAGCGGGATCGATTTGAGCAGGCAGAGCAAAGTCATAGCGTCCATCTTTCAGTTCTGCTGTCAAAGGGAGCTGGCTTCCGAGTTTCACAGTCCCTTTCGCGGGATGCCAACTGGTTGTTTCCAGCAGTTTCACCGGCACAGTGATCGCTTCACCATGCGGTACGACCAGATGGTCGGAAAGGCGTTCGACATTGGTGAATGTGTACCGTGGTGTGGGCCGCCACGGGGCCGCAAACCGGGCCCAGGCATTCGACGCGGCGGAAGGGAACAGCGCCAGGACAAGCAGGGCGACCGAAGCGGGAACGGCGGCCATCCAGGCCCACATGCGATGTCGCGGGTTGGGGACCGCATTGCTGAAATCGCGTTTGCTGGCAACGTCGGCGACCTGTTCAATCGCGGCTTCGCACAGCGCCCGCGACCGGTTCTGCTCAAACTCGTTCCGAACAAGTTCGATCACACCCAGCATCTGATCACCGATGCTCGGGTGGCGGACGCAGAGAAGTCTGGCGAGTTGCTCCATACGGCGATGGCCCCAGATCCAGCGATGCAGGTAGATCGGGACATAGGCACAGCCGGCGACGGCCACTGTGAAAATTGCTGTTCGAGCCCACTGCGGTGTATCGATGAGACGGTCGAGTCCGAAAACAATCAGGTAAGAGACAAAGACCCCGAACAGCGCCCCACCTGCGGCTTCAATCGTCTTGATCGTCCAGACGCGCCGCCGAAAGTCATCGAGCTGGTTCTTTAACGATGATGGCAGTTTCAGACCGGCATGGGGCTGTGAAACGCTCATTTCGGCAATCTCCTGGAACACGGACTGATTCGTAGCGGGCGCAAGCGGCCTAGTGACTTATCTTACAGCGTACGGGGTGATGTCAAAAGAATTTCATGAGAAGCTCAAAGACATCTCAATGGGGGCGAATGACTCTATACAGTATCAAACGAGGCAGTATCGCTATGTCAGAGGTTGAGAAGGCTTCCTCGGACAATCGCTAAT
>NZ_DASWWZ010000563.1:0-4360 GCF_036405755.1 Schlesneria sp. | reverse complement strand
AGGCGCAAAAGCGGTTGGCAACGAACCGCAGCCTGATCGGCCGCAAGCAGTCTCCGTGGCGAATGCTGCTCGATCAGTTCAAGAACCCGATCATTCTCCTGTTGCTCTGTTCCGCCATGCTTTCGTTCAGTCTGCCGGGCGAGAGCGCGAATGCGTGGATCATCATCTTTATTCTGCTCGCCAGCGGACTGCTCGGCTTCTGGCAGGAACTCAGCGCGGCTGACGCGGTGGCAAAGCTACTGGGACTGATTGAGACACGTGCGATGGTGATGCGCGACGGGAAAGACTGCGAGGTCCCGATCGACGCTGTCGTACCGGGGGATGTCATTCGACTGACTGCCGGAAACCTGATTCCCGGTGACTGTCGACTGCTCACCGCTCAGGACCTGTATCTGAACGAAGCGGCATTGACCGGAGAAAGCTTCCCTGCGGAAAAGGTGAACACCGTTCTGGAGAAGGCGACCCCGCTCAGCCAGCGAATCAACACGCTTTACCTGGGAACCCATGTGATCAGCGGGATGGGGACCGCAGTGGTGGTGAGAACCGCACGCGATACGGAATTTGGCAAGATTTCCGAACGGCTGGAACAGAAGCGACCGGAAACCGGCTTCGCGCGCGGACTCGCTCAGTTTGGTCGAATGCTGGTCAAGATCGTGAGTGTCATCACGGTTGTCCTGTTCGCCGTCAAAGTGGGCTGGCAAGGCGACCCCGTGACCGACTCACTGCTGATCACGCTCGCCCTGGCCGTGGGGATGACGCCTCAGTTACTGCCGGCCATCACCAGTGTCGTGCTCTCGGCAGGGGCCAAGTCAATGGCCCGGCATAATGTGATCGTCAAACAATTGCTCTCGATCGAGAATCTCGGCGGAATGACCGTCCTCTGCTCGGACAAAACGGGAACCCTGACCGAAGGCGAGATTCACCTTCACTCGGCTCTGGATCCGACGGGCAACCCAAGCGAACGCGTGACACGACTGAGCTATCTCAATGCCTTCTTTCAGACAGGTTTCGCGAATCCGGTCGACCGGGCGATACTCGCCGCGTCCGCCGTGGCAGCAGACGATGCCCGGTTTTCGACAAACGGCATCCAGAAGCTGGATGAAATTCCCTACGACTTCCTCCGCAAACGACTCAGCGTACGCCTGCTGCTGGACGGCGAAAAGCTTCTGATCACCAAAGGGGCTCTCGCCAATATCCTCGAAGTTTGCTCCACCGTCGAAACGACCGAAGGTAATTGCTGCGACCTCGCATCCTTGCGGGATTCGATCGAACGGCAATTCACTCAGATGAGCAACGAAGGGCTGCGTATCCTTGGCCTGGCTGTTCGTCGCGACGACTCGCCGCACCTGACGAAGGCGAACGAGTGTGAGATGACGTTCCTCGGATTCCTGGTCTTCACGGACCCACCGAAAGCGGACGCGCGGGAAACGCTCGAGCAGTTAAAGCAGTTGGGCGTCAAACTCAAAATTATCACCGGAGACAACCGGGCTGTGGCGGCGACGGTGAGCCAGCGGGTTGGCATTACCGCATCGAAAGTCATCACTGGTTCGGAGTTGCGACAGCTCAGCGACGAGGCCCTGCGGCACCGAGTGAGTGAGGCGGACGTCTTCGCAGAAATCGAGCCGAATCAGAAAGAACAGATTATTCGTTCACTGCAGCGGAACGGCGAGGTCGTCGGTTACATCGGCGACGGAATCAATGACGCATCCGCGTTGCACGTGGCCGATGTCGGCATCTCGGTCGCCACGGCGGTTGATGTTGCCCGAGAAGCGGCTCAGATCGTCTTGCTGAAACACGACCTCGGTGTCCTGGTGGAAGGGGTTCGAGAGGGGCGTCGGACATTTGCCAATACACTCAAGTACGTCTATTTCGCCATTGCCGGCTGCTTCGGCTACATGTTCAGCCTGGCGATCGCCTCGCTGTTTCTTCCCTTCGAGCCGCTGCTCGCTTCGCAAATTTTGCTGATCAATCTGCTGGCGGACTTTCCTGCCATGTCGCTGGCGACGGACTCGGTGGACCCCGAACAGGTGGCTCAGCCGCGGCGATGGGATACGAAATCCATTTTCCGTTTTATGCTGTTCTTCGGCTTTGCCAGTTCAAGTTTTGACTTCCTGACGTTCGGGGCAATCCTTCTGGTCTTCGGTGCAGAAAATCACGATCTGTTCCGTACCGGCTGGTTTGTGGAATCAACACTGACGGGGCTTTTGATTCTGCTGATCGTCCGGACCCAGAGGCCCTTCTTCCGCAGCGAACCGTCCACGCTGCTGCTGATGGCCTGTGCGCTGATCGCAGTGATTGTCGTCGGGCTTCCCTGCAGTCCGCTGGCCGGCACACTTGGTTTTATTCCCCCCTCGCCCCTGTTGCTGGGTATGATGCTGATCATCACAGCTCTTTATGCGCTGGGAATGGAAACGGTGAAGTTCTTCTTCTATCGGTACTTCGGAAAGTAAATGGAGCCCCCCTCGGGAGTCATCCGCGCGATGCCTCTCCAGGCGGATGCATTCGCCCCGCGGCGGAAGGAGAAAAACCCGCCACCTGGGTGGTGGTGTGTGGGGGGTCTGCACACCACCAGCACACACCACTCGCGAGTTCACGCGGTTTCGATTTGTGAATCGGGTTCAATTTCGGCGAGATACTCTTCCGCCGTCTTGAGTTCCCAGTCCCCCTTTCCGGTCAGACTGAGGACGTGCGTGTGATACCGGGCGACCTGTGGCCGATGAGTGACGCTGATGAGTGTCACTTCGCCCTGCCGCAGTCGATCGTAGAGGGTCGCTTCGTTCTTTTCGTCGAGCGCACTGGTCGCTTCGTCCAGAATGACATACGGCTTTTCTGCCAGCAGGACTCGCGCGAAGGCCAGTCGTTGCTGTTCACCCAATGAGAGCATCTTTCCCCAGTCCGCTTCGACATCCAGACCCCCGCAGCGTTCGATCAGATTCGGAAGATTGACTTCTTCCAGGATCGACTGAAATTCTTCGTCGGTCACTCCCTCGCGATAGTTGGGGTAGAGCAACTGAGCCCGTAAGCTGCCGATGATCAGGTAGGGGCGCTGAGGCAGGAACAACATCTTTTCGAGCCCAGGACGGGTTAGCTGACCGCTGCCGTAGTCCCACAAGCCTCCCAGCACGCGCAGTAGCGAGCTTTTTCCTCCACCACTGGCGCCGACGATCAGGAGTCCATCTCCTTCGTTTAGCGAAAGTGAAAGGTCCTTGATTAAATCACGCTTCCCATCCGGAGTCTGGGCGGTGAGTTGCTCGACTTGAAAGTGGTCGCCCTCTTGCGTCGTGATGTGCTCCTGATCGGGCGCAACGGTGCTCGTCTGCGCCATCGCTTCGAGGGTTTTGGCAAAGCGATCGAGTCGGCTGACTCCCGCAGCGAAGTAGCTCAGCACGTCGAACTTGTTCACAATCACGTTCAAGGCACCGAAAATGGCTGCAAATGCCCCCGTCGCCTGAACCACAGCCCCAATCGTGATGTCCCCGGACATGACGCGCGGTGCCAGGATGATGCCCGGAATGATCATTGTCATCGTGATATAAGCGTACTGGAAAATATTCAGAAAGAATTGCCAGTTCACCAGCTTGTTAAAGTTGATATAGGCATCGTTGAACCGTTCCAGCACCAGATCGGACTCTTGCTTTTCACCGCGATAGAAAGCGATCGATTCCGCGTTTTCTCGTACGCGAACCAGGCTATAACGAAGATCCGCTTCGCGTCGCAACTGGAAGAAATTCAAACCGACCAGTGGGCGCCCGAAAACCAACGTGGTAACCGCAGTCCCTACGATGGCATAAACCACAATAAAGTACACCAAGAGCTGCGAGATATTCCACAGGACCCCGCAAAACGCGATCAACTGCAGTCCCGTCTCGATGAAGATCAGCAGGAAGTAAATCGACTTCTGTGTGAACGAGTTGATGTCTTCGGCGATTCGCTGATCCGGGTTATCGATTTCTGCAGCAAACGTCAGCCGATAGAAGGCGGTGTTGCTGAAATAATTATTGATGAAGCGGGTGGTCATCCAGCGCCGCCAATGATTGGTCAGCCGGTCGCGAACATAGTAGTAAAGCCCGTACACGGGGACCGCGATGGCGATGAGCCCGAGCGTATAATAGATCGAACGCCAGTAGCGATCCGAATCGCGGTCTGCCAGAGCGTCTGAGAATTCGCCCGTCTGTTTATTGAGGAGCACGCTGGCCGCTGTATTGGTCAGCATTAAAACGACGAGCAGCGCCAGTAGCCCTCGTGCCACCCACTTCTGTTCTGAAGCCAGATAGGGTTTGGAGAGAGAAACAAAGCGTGGGACCAGCCGACTATTGAGGCGCGACATTCCAACCTTTTCTACTCAAGCAAATGATCCACA
>NZ_DASWWZ010000562.1:0-3201 GCF_036405755.1 Schlesneria sp. | reverse complement strand
AGGCATTCGGGCAGGTCTTTACTTATCCCCGCTATGTCGACACTTATCTTTCGAAGTCCGGTGATCCGATGAGCAAGGAATCGTCCCGGCATGTCGACACGTCCGTTCGTGTGACTTTCAATGACGGTGGCTGGGGATTCATGTCCAATCACCTCAAGTTTCAGATGCCTGTCACGCGAGAGAAACGCATCCAATTGCACCGGCATTTCGGTGAGGGGGGTGAAGCGGCAATTCGGGAAGCGATCGGTCACCACCTGATCAACTGTCTGAAGAATACCGGGCCATTGATGTCTGGTTCAGAGCACCAGTCCCAACGCAAAGCGGAGTTCTACCAGGTCGTTTCCGACCAGTTGAGCAAAGGCCTTTACACGATGGAAAGGGTGAAGCAGAAGATTGAGCGTGGAGAGAAACTTGACGGGTTCGGCGACGATCAGGATGTCCAGTATCTGACGCGAATCAAACGTGATGCCCAAGGCCAACCAGTTCTCGCTGCTGTCTCTCCTTTGACGGAGTACGGTATCACCGTTGTCCAGTACAACCAGACGGACACGATCTACGATCCCGACACCGTGACGCAGATCAACGCCAAACGAAACTCATATCAGTTGGCAGAAGAGGCCAAGGCGGGGGTTGAAAAAGAACACCAGAAACTGCAGGAAGTCGTCGAGAAAGGACGGCTTGCCGTTGCGAACGTCGAAGCCGAACAGCAGAAGACCAAGAAAGGGATCCTGGTCAGTGCCCAGAAAGACCTGGACGTGAAAGAAATCAATCAACGCGAACAGATCACCGTCGCGGAACAGGCCGTGGCAGTCGCCGGGGAAAAATTGAAACAGGTGATGACTGAACTTGAGACATCCAAAATCGCCGTCAAGATTGCGGAAGCCGAAGCAAAGTCCCTGATTTCCTTGAGCGAAGCAACGCGAGCCAAACTGGATCAGGGAGGAGCCCTGTCGGAACGGGAACAGATGCTGGCGGAAATGCGGATGCAGAGGAATGCGGCGATTGCGAAATCGATCGCAGAAATACCCTCGCCGCGGACAGTCATTCTGGGGGATAGCAAATCACGCCCTGGCGGAGCTGGGTCTTCGACAAATGAGACACTGATGAACCTCATCATGCTTCAGCAATTAAAAACAGAGGGACGCACGGGGCCCTGAGGTGGTGCTTCCGAGTCAACCGCTCGCTGGCGATGACGATCCGGGTAAGTGCCCGGATCGTCATCGAGTAATCAACTCCGTCAGACAGACTCTCGACGGGCGATGTGCTGGCAGCATGTTTTGCCATCGGGACATTGAAGTCAGCAGACGGACGGACAGCGTCAACCGTTGCGCATTACTGAATGGGCTTCTCACGAAGGAATTACGGCGATGAAATCTCACATTCTCAGTCGAAGCGTACTGGTGTCTGGATTCAGTATCACGTTTCTGTTCGTGTTATTTGCGACCTTCTTTGCCAAGAACCAGGCCGACCACTGGCAGGTGCTGCAATATCCGAACGGGCAGGTGGAAATTCGTAATCGACCGGGCTGGTACCCGACCTATTTCGCGCGGATCACCACCTATCCCCGCATGATCAGCGTTTATGGGACGAAAGATTCTCGCCCGGAATCGCCCGGTGATGATTCCGTCAAAGCCTGGTTCAACGATGGCGGAACGGCGGATCTTTCTTGGGTCGTCCGAGTAACAACCCCCTGCCCTTCTGAAGCGGAAGAGGCAGATCCTCAGTTGATGGAAACGCTGGTTCAGAAGCAGCGAGAGTTTCATCGGCAGTTTACGGGTAACGTCGCCAACGCGAGGAATGCCGTGAGATCGGCCGTCCGAAACGTGATTCAGCAAACGGGACCGATCATGAGTTCCACCGAAAACCAGAGTGCCCGCAAAGGGGAGTTCTGGCACGAAGTAAACTCTCAATTGAAAGATGGCATGTTTGCGATGAAGCCGGTGGTGCTGAAGACCAATACCAGCGTCTCGACCATGCTGAAGGCGATGAAGAAAGGGAATGAGCAAAGTCTGGCGTCCGACGAACCTGCGACCGGCGGAACGACGGAAGTCCTCGTCGCGAAAGTAGAGCCAGGTCGACAGGCCATTGGCAGTGTTCTGGAAGAAAGATCGATCTCTGCTTCCGAGACGGTGATGGCGGCGGAAATCGTACGTGATCCCGTCACGGGCAAGGGGGTGATCTCGTCCCCGTCCGCGCTTGAGCAGTACGGCATGAAGGTTCTCCAGTTTTCCATTCTCGACACAGACTACGACGAAGAGACCGTTAAGAAATTCAGTGCCAAAAAGCAGCTCTATCTCCAGGCGGAGCAGTCCAAAGCGGCAACGATCCAGAACGTGCAGGAACGCTTCAAGCGCGTTGCCCAAGGGGAACGTGAGATTGCCGAAGAGCAATGGACTGCGGAAAAAGACCGGGCCGAGAAACGAATACAGGCAGAAACGACTCAGGAAAAAGAACTGACAATCAAAGAGACACTCCGCGTCGAAGCCGAGACAAAAGCCTTGGTCGCCGTCGTGGAGAAGAAACTCCAGGAGACGCTTCAAAAGATCGCCGATGTCAAGTCGCAGATCGCTGAGAACGAAAAGCTCGCGGCCGAGATCGGTGCGAAGGCTCGGGAACAGGAGATCGAAATCGCCGGTGCGATTTCCGACCGAGATCGCGGTTTGGGGGAAATCCAGGTCAAGGAGATTGAAGCGGTTACCGCGGCACTGCGAAAGCTGCAGGTTCCCGACACCGTGATACTGTCGCCCGAATCGCTGCAAGAAAATTCAGGTACGGCGATGGAGCAGGCTCTTCCGAGTCTGCAGTTGCTGAAGACGTTTGGGCTGCTGAAAGGAGACAACGAGTTCAAGATCCCCCCTCGTCAGCCGACATCCAAGTCCGACGTTTCGACGGCAAATGCGATTGCTGTCCCAGCCGTCAGGGAATCCTCCGTTCAGAAATAGAAAACGCAACCTTATCGCGTCATGAGCACTCGTGGTGCAGAATTTTTCTTCTGCACCACGCGTTATTAAATTGGCATCGGAAATGGAGTTCTGTCCCTCGCAACTCGAACCCATCTATTTCAATGCATCTCGGGTCCCCTACTGTCAGTGCTTTGTTTTCTTGAACACAACGACCTTTACGGCGATGGGGACGTCGGATTTGCCAAGTTCGTCCAGCATCAACAATTTCGCCCGTTCGTGATTGAAGCTGCCGGATCCC
>NZ_DASWWZ010000561.1:0-7662 GCF_036405755.1 Schlesneria sp. | reverse complement strand
ACCGCGTCCATCAGTTTACGAAAGTCGAGATGTTCGGCTTTACGGCTCCGGATGTCGCGGCTTCTGACGCGCTTCATGCCGAGATCGTGCAGATCGAAGAAGAGATCTTCCAGGGGCTGGGAATTCCCTACCGCGTGCTCGACATTGCATCGGGTGACCTGGGAGGATCAGCCTACCGCAAGTTTGATCTCGAGGCCTGGATGCCAGGACGAGGGGAAGCGGGTGAATGGGGCGAAGTGACCTCGGCGTCGAATTGCACCGACTTCCAGGCTCGTCGGTTGGGAATCCGCTGCAAATCACCCGACTGGAAGGGAACACGATACGTCCACACACTGAACGGAACCGCCATCGCGGTGACGCGTGCGATCATCGCGATTCTCGAGAATTACCAGCAGGCAGACGGCAGCATCGTCATCCCGGAAGTCCTGCGTCCATGGGTTGGTAAAGAGAAAATCGGCTAGAGTCGCTGCAGCCGCCTGTGTCTGATTCCATCTCGATTCGAACAGCGGATGGAAGGCAGAGGAGGGAGGAGCTGAGTCTCATTTCCATTGTCGGGGGGCAGAGCATGTCGTGCTCTGCCCCTTCGACTTTTCGAGAGTTGCGATCCCATGAGAGGCGGGACAGCATCAGTGTAGAAACTCTGCGAGGTCACACTCCCGTTCACGGGGTTCGGATTGGGAATCCAGGTTGAGCACGGGACCCGACAACACTACCGCAAGTCACGACTTTGATTCTGCGATCACGCCGTTAGGAACGAAAACGCGAACCGCCTGGGAAAGGACGCGAAATTCTGCCGGTGTCTGCGTCGTGATCTCCCCGTCCGTATTCAGCTTGCGAGGTCGACTCGTTTCAATCGTGAACTCTGTTCCCCTCAGCGTCCGAGCATGAGGCGATCGCGACAAGTCACCCCGATACATCGCCATCAGCAGCGGAATGATCTGCCACCAGCGCTGAATCTCGAGACTGTAGAAGTCCAGTCGGTTGTCGACGATGCTGGCATCGTCGGCAATGGTCAGCCCCCCGCCATAATAACGTCCGTTACCAACGGCGATTTGAATCGTTCGTACCTGTATCGATTCCATCTCCGAGCGAATGGAGGCGGTGAAGGGCCGCGACGCCACGATGACCCGTGCAGCGGTCAGCAGATACGCCAGAATTCCCCAGCGACTTTTGGAGCGTTTGGAAAGCTGCTCTGTGACTTTGACTGAGACTCCCAGACTCGCAACGTTGAAGTAATGTTTTCCATTGACCCAACCGACATCGATCGGGTGCATTTGACCTTCAAGGATGACCTGGCACGCCGCAGCGGGGTCCGTGGGAATTCCCAGCGTTCGTGCCAGATCGTTGGCTGTTCCCGAGGGGACGATTCCCAGTGGAACCGAGCATTCGACTAGACCATCCAGGGCGGCGTTCAGGGTTCCATCGCCCCCCACGATGATAATTTGATCAACGTCGTGACGGTGCTGCCGGATGAGCGAGACAAGTTGGTCGACATCCGGCGGCGATTCTCGAATGAGTTCGATGCCGTTCTGTGAGAGCTCCTTGGCAGCCGCATCGAAAGCGGATGCACCATTGCGTGAGTTACAATTACCAAGCAACAACGCGCGGCTCTTCATCGTTCGATCGTCCCCGTCTCATTCAGGCGGCAAGAGACCACGACCGCTCGGGCTTGCCTGATTGGCAGCACGCGGCCAACGGGACCATTAAGCAATTGTGTTGCCAATTGGCGGCACGCGGAAATCAGGCCCCATTCGGGTGCGGTGATCGCTCAATTCAGCCCACCAGTGACGCGTTCGCATCCTGCGCGGAGGAAAATCCACCACGCAATTCATCAGCAGCGAACCGTGAACGTCGTCGGGCCGGTAAACCGTTGCGTAGGGAGATGTACCTGAGATCAGAATCGGGAGGCCCCGCACATCCAGTCCAGAGCGAGGGAAATACGCTCGATGGTGCAAAGACGGGGTTCTTCAATCCGTGCGAATCTTCGACGTCCGTAACGGGACCGAACAATCAGGGATCGGACAGCGATTGTGGCTCGGCCTTGATCGATGTCCGTCGTCGGCTGTCGTACAGATCACGGGACGAGCGAACGAGTCAGTTCGGAATTACGGACATCGAGATCACCCCAATTCTGCTACGGCAGCTTGGTGATCAGTCCTTTGTAGGCACGCGTGGTGTATCCGTTGCAGTAAAAATCTGGACTCCGCTCACCGTGGGAGGAATGGAAGCCGTTCGCGGGGTGTTCTGCCACTGGCGACTTCAGCGGCAGCCAGGGTCCACGATTGGTCTGCGTCACCAATTGAGGCCGGCTTCGATTCCAGGCGCGTCCTCCTGCGGCCGCAGGACGGCAATCGGTCGTCAAAATCAGTCCAAGAGCGATCATGGTGCTCAGCAAAACCCGTTTCCGATTCATCATTTTGCCCTGGATACGCACGAGGAGGACTGACTTCGAACGGACCTTCCCTCCATCGGCAGAAGCAGCAGGTGGACCTGATCAATTATTCGCAGGTCATCAAATCACTTGCATGAAATAATGCGTGCCCGTGAACGATCCGTGTGGCGAAAAGTCCACGTGCCGCAGCGCGCGCGTGGGTATTCGGCTACGTGCGATCTCCTCCTTTACGGCCGGGTGTGTGCATTTAAGTGGATTGATATCAATGAGTTGAGAGGAGTTTCGAGGGCGATTTGTCCTTCGGCACTCGATTTGTATGAGAGTGGGGCTGGGCTGCGTGCGAGAGCCGATTCTCCTGCAGGAGTTCGTCTTACGGTTCCCGCGAGGGAGTGCCTGGATTCTTGAGTAGAGCGAAATGACAAAGCCACTGATTGTCGTCCTGAGCAACGACCAACTCATGGCCTCTGAACTTCCCGGCCTCTTTCAGGGGCGGGCAGAAATTCGCGCGTATGGATCCTCTGAGGAATTGCTCCATCTCGCGTCGACCACGCCCCCCGCGGCGATCGTCGCCGACTTTCGTAATGCTTCCAGTGGCGGGCATAGCGAAGTTCAGATCCTGGACCAAATCATCCAGCGATTACCTGCAGTTCGTCTCGCTGTCGTTACACCCGTGCAGTGCCCCGAACCGCTCCGTCGACGTGCGGCAACGACAGCAATCCTGCTGCTGGTGGGACGCCTGGATCGATCAGCGCTGCTCGAGGCGTTTGCGCCACTGTTTTCTCCTGACTCGGTAGGTATGAATCACCACTCCAGTGCTCAGACAACCTTGTTGGGGCAGGGGCTGACCGTTGCTGAGTCTCCGCCGCTCGGCACTTTGATGGGGATCAGTCGTCGTTTCGAAACGAATTCACCGCAATTGAAACAGATGCTGGTCGATCTTGAGATTGCTGCCCGGCACGACGTGACGATTCTGCTGATTGGCGAGACCGGCGCGGGCAAAACGTTCCTTTCGCGCCTGATTCACGAGGTCTCCCCTCGCCGTCACGATCCATTCCTGCCCGTCGCCTGTGGCGCGCTGCCGAGCGATCTGATCGAAAGTGAGCTTTTCGGCCATTCCAAGGGCTCATTCACGAGTGCTCATCAGGACAAAGAAGGAAAATTCATCGCTGCGCGCCGTGGCTCGATCCTGCTTGATGAGATTGACGCTTTGCGGCCGGAACAGCAGGTCAAGTTGCTGCGTGTGATCGAAACCGGCGAATTCGAACCGGTCGGATCGAATGAGACGCTGGTCTGTCAGGCCCGCTTGATCGTGGCCAGCAATCTTGAACTTCAGCAACTTGTCGAAGCCAATCGATTTCGTCCGGATCTGTACTACCGCTTGAACATGTTGAAGTTCGTCATTCCCCCCCTGCGGCGGCGTCAGATTGACATTGTTCCGCTCGCGAAAAAGTTCATCCGGCAATTCGCGATCCGGCATGGCGTACGGATCGAAGAGATCGATCCGGGGTTGTTTGACTCGCTGCTGGAGTATCCCTGGCCAGGCAACGTCCGCGAGCTCGAACACGTGATTCAGCGGGCCGTGATCTATTGTCGCGATGGCCTGTTGGCGAAGTCGCACCTCCCTTCGCATATCCTGTCCGGAAACGCGGGGCCGACGAATGATCCTACAGTGGAACTCCCCCGGACGCCGTTCGTCGATAAATCGATCGATAGTACGCTGGGACGCCGCGTCGCCTTCAATGAAAAGGAAATCATTGAGCAGTCGCTGTTCAAGAACAGTTTCAGCCGAACGAAGACAGCCCTGGAACTCGGTATCAGTCGCGTCACTCTTTACAACAAGATGAAGAAATACGGTCTGCAGCACGAGAAGCGTTGAACCGTTCGGTCTCGGGAGCGGCGCGTGACCCCTTATGCGGGCCGGATGGTCACGGCGCAATTTCCGGCCAATCCCTACGCTGTTTGCTGGTCCTAGGATGTCGGCATGACCTGACCCTTTTGCGCCGCAGTCGATTCTCCAATCACCCGCAGGGCCGGGAAAGCGGCGCAGAGCGCGACGCCATGTGGTCCGTACTTCCCGAGCAAGAGCCCACTCGGATGAGCAACTCGGGACGCGACCTCGTTCTGTTGAGAAATGGCCTGCGGTGACTCGCAGGCGTGGCGTCTCGGCGTCTGACCTCGAACTGACCGACAGTTCCCCGGCACATGACGTGGGCGGACGCTGCACAAGCCCATCCTTCCTGCGAGTGGGGGGCCTGCATGAATGGCGTATCCAGCGAAAATTGCAAACGTCGGCCGCGCTCATTGCGTGACGATCCGCCGCAATGCCGATAAGCTGCTCTGTTGAAGGCGAATCAGGTATGCAAGGACCTGGGTCTGTGGTTCGACCACTGCGGTCAATTCCCTCACATTGAATGAAGGATCAATTTTGTCATGACGGGTTACACAGTTCACACGGGGTCGACGAAGAAGTTTTCAGCAAGCTGGGATCGCATTTTCAGCGGTTCACCAACGGGCAAAAAGACCGGCGAACAGGCGGAATCCAAGAAGGCCCCTGCCAAGGTGGCCAAGAAGTCAGCCGCACGGAAAGCTCCTGCTTCTGACATGAGTCTCCCGGTGAAGAAGTCGGCTCTGAAAAAGGCCGCAGTGAAGAAAGCGGCGCCCCGGAACAGTAAACGAGGCAGTTGAGTCAAGTTTTAGCGATGATGCCTGTTATTCCCGACATCAGCGATCTGAGCCCGGTTGCGACGCTGTTCTGTCTCATCTGAAGCGAATCGTTCGCCGATAGGAATTGTGTCGAGAATCCTCTCCCGGCGAGATCATCGAAGCAGAAGCCCCCACCGCTCGCTTTGGATGGTTTTCCCCGGTTGAATTGTGACACCTTCCCGATCGCACGATTGGCCAGGCTTCCCACGGACGGTGACGAACCGAGCCGTTTTCATAGAACAGCCGTCGGCAGAGACTACTCTGCCGACGGCTGTTCCACTTTACCGCTTGAGGGTCAGGGCCACGTCGCAAGCGAGCGAGCACCCGCTGCCAACTTCCACGACTTTGAAACGGCCACTTGAAACGCACAATTTCAGCGGTGTTTTCATCGGGTCTGTTCACTCCATGGCAAAAGACCTGATACATTCCTGACAGCTTTTGTTTCGAGATTTCACCGAGGAACATTTATCCATGTCGTCGGACGCGAGCCGCAAGTTCGGATTTGAAACCCGCATGCTCCACGCAGGTCACATTCCCGACCCGCATGTCGGCGCGCGTGCAGTTCCGATCTACCAGACCACCTCGTACGTATTTCAGGATGCGGACCAGGCAGCGGAACTATTCGACCTGAAGCTTTACGGCAATATCTACACCCGAATCAGCAACCCCACGACCGCCGTCTTCGAAGAACGGCTGGCGTCACTGGAAAATGCGACAGGCTCGGTCGCACTGGCGAGTGGCATGGCGGCACAATTTGCCGTATTCATGACGCTGCTGGAACCCGGGGACGAGATTGTCGCCTCTTCGCAACTCTACGGCGGCACGGTTACCCAACTGACTCACACGCTCAAGAAGCTGTCGGTCACCGTCCGGTACGTCGATCCCAGCGATCTGAAGGCGTGGGAAGCGGCGATCACACCGAAAACGCGCTGTCTGTTCGGGGAAACGATTGGTAACCCCGGCGGTGCGATCCTCGATCTTGAGGCATTAGCCGCTCTGGCGAACAGCAAAAAAATTCCGCTGATCGTCGACAACACCTTTGCAACGCCCTACCTCTGTCGCCCGATCGACTGGGGGGCAACAATCGTGACGCATTCGGCGACGAAATTTCTGGGGGGGCATGGAACGAGTATCGGCGGCGCCGTCGTCGATTCGGGCGAATTTAACTTCTCTCGCTTTGCAACGATTGCAGATCCGTCACCTTCTTACCATGGCCTGCGGTTCTATGACACTTTCGGTCATTACGGCTTCCTGATGAAGCTGCGGACGGAAACGCTGCGGGATACCGGGGCCTGCATTTCACCCATGAACGCCTTCCTGCTCATTCAGGGACTCGAGACCCTCTCCCTGAGAATGGACCGCCACGTCAGCAACGCGATGGGTGTGGCCAGTTTCCTGTCCGAGCACCCCAAGGTAGCCAAGGTCAACTATGCGGGTCTGCCGGATAGCCCTTACCACGATCTCGCGAAGAAGTACCTGCCGAAGGGACCGGGGGCTGTCTTCTCTTTTGATCTGAAACCGATCGGTGGAGACGCCCGCGAGGCGGGACGTCGCTTTATCGAAGCACTTGAACTGTTCTCACACCTCGCCAACGTGGGGGATGCCCGCAGTCTGGTTATCCATCCGGCATCAACCACACATCAGCAACTCAGCGATGAAGAACTGACGGCCGGCAGCGTCGGACCTGGCCTTGTCCGATTGTCCGTGGGACTGGAAACCTTGGAGGACTTACTATGGGACTTGGATCAGGCGCTAGCTGCACTATAAGCCTGAATACGGCACTCACGTCCGAGCAACAGGCGATCTATCAGGATCCGCGTGTCATTCGTGAAATTCTGAGCGAGGCAAAAACCATCGCGATTGTCGGTCTATCCGCCGAACGGCAGAAGGCGAGCTACTTCGTAGCCACGTATCTGCAACGGGAAGGGTACCGCGTGATCCCGGTAAATCCTCGTGGGGGAACCATCCTCGGCGAGACCGTCTACCCTGACTTGCTCAGCATTCCCGAGAAAGTTGACCTGGTCGACGTCTTTCGTCCGGCCGGAGAACTTCCGACAATCGTCGATCAGGCAATTTCCATCGGGGCGAAATACGTCTGGACTCAGCTTCGCATCATCCAGTTCGAAGCGGCAGAAAAGGGACGTGCACACGGCCTGAAGGTGGTGATGGACAAATGCGTCAAGATGGAGCACGGTCGGTTCTCGGGCAGCCTTCACTGGGCCGGGATGAACACCGAAATCATTTCGGCCCGCCGCGCCAAGCGGTGATGCTTCAGAGATAGAAAAGAGCGTGAGAGATAGAAAAGAGCGTGTTGACCCATTCCGGGGACCACAAACCAGGAAAGTTTATCCCTGAATGGGGCCTCCGCCACGCCCCCGCAAGTTCCTGCTGCTTGCGTGTTCACGCGGTATGAACGGCTGCGTTGCTTCCCGCGATGTCTGGGTTGCAACGCACTGCAGGTCTCTCTTTGATTACTGCGAACGATCGTTGTCAAAGATCACTGTGAATACGTGCCATCTTCCGTCAGAACCATTTTGTCGGGGTACATGTCGATCACGGCCTTATCG
>NZ_DASWWZ010000560.1:0-5179 GCF_036405755.1 Schlesneria sp. | reverse complement strand
CGTTCCGAGGAGATGGCCGTTCGCAGGAGCTGGATGTATCTGAGGTTGTCGGTCGCGACAACGGGGGGATATCGCCACCATTGGGCCAGCCAGATCAGACCAGCGACCAGCAGCAGGCCGATGGCCCCGTTCCGAACCCACAGTCGCTGGTGGTTGCTCTGATCAATCGAGTAAGTTCGCATGGTGTCTTGAGTCATTCGAGTGGATTGTTTGCAGAGGGCTGCATGGGCGGTGCGTTCCTGCTCCGTTTTTGTCATACGCGAGCGAGGCAACTTCAGCACGCAGCCGTCGCGGCGACTTAATAATCGCCGACAACTTCGCCTTTGCGACAGCTGGAGAGGGCGGCCCATGTGGGCTGATGGATGTACTGGGAGATGAATCGGACGCTGCCGTCCCCCAGTAAAACATGAGCGCCGCCGGTGTGCGGTGAATACATCTGGCAGACATGGCAAAGTGGACTGTTGGGAGGATGAATCGGGGCGAATCCAGTCACAGGGTCGATTTCAGCGGATGAGGGGCCCGAATGGACATTCACCAGCGTCGCTGCTCGATCGCAGGCTGTAATGGGGAAACGGGAAGGATTAATCGTGCAGACAGTCGCGCCGGGCACCACTCCCACCCAGGTCTTGTCACTGACCATGCTGTGCTCCCCGATGAAAACGGTATTGGATAAACCGTCGGTTACATCCGCGGGCCGGGTTCGGGAGTTTCGGTACATGGGACCGTCAGCAATCGAGCCAAAATCAAGGGCCTGAATTCCCCAGGGCTCTTCCTGGCCTGCGTTCGCTACGTAGTGAGAACGGCCGAACGTGGCCAGAACCGTACCGCTTGCATTTTTGACGTCGAACGGGCCGGTGGAATTCGTCGCCGAGGGATTCAGAAATACAGGGAGGTTCATGCGTACGACATTCCCCTGGACCGGGTCCCAGCAGGGGCGATCCGTCCTGAGCTGAAAATACATCGGGGATTGATCGAGTTGCGGCAGGATCATCGCGCCCCACGCGAATCCGTTGGGGCCATCGTAGGTGGTGGGGTCCCGTTGCGGATGGCTGGTGTCGGCCAGGTAAGCTGCCGGGAACACCGAATGTGAGTCGGCGTAATTATGAAGTGCCAAGCCGATCTGCTTGAGATTATTGCGACTTTGTGTCATCCGCGCGGCCTCACGGGCCTGCTGGACCGCTGGCAGCAGCAGCGAAATAAGCACCGCAATGATGGCGATCACCACCAGGAGTTCAATTAGCGTGAACGCTCTTCTGTGACGCATACTTCTCCTGATTCTCCCCAATGTGTTTTGTGGCGTTGGCTATAGAAATTTCTAGTGCTCAAAAACAATAGTGTGCATTTTTAGAAAATTCAAGACTGCTCTACACAAAATAAATCCTTTGGGTTCTGGGACGCTCGCCCCAACCCCATTCGTCAGCGAGTCCAGAATCCTGCAGCGAGGGAACGGGTGATCCCTGTGGTGACCGGCGAGAAGAGGGCCGTTATCGTGATTTGTCCGCAATCGGCGTTCGTGTGCCACTGGCGGACCCTTACCCCATCACACGGTGCAGACGCACCTCACAGCACGGTGCAGACGCACCTCACAGCACGAGCAGCCACTGCGTTTTCCCACGTCCCCGATTTCATGGCACACAACCCCCTGATTTCATTGTGACCATGCAACAAGTGCTCGCTGGTGACGTGCTTCGTAAAGGTGTTGGGCAGCCAAAATTGGTACACTCAGGGGGAGTATTCAGGATAGCAGTGACTTTTCCTTCCTAGACAGAGGTGCAACCATGCGATCGGTGAAACGAATCCTGTGTGCCACGGATTTTTCGCGGTCCTCCGAAAAGGCGGTTCGCTACGCCGAGAATCTGGCGATCGACCTGGATGCTGAACTGATCTTGCTCCATGCGTTTGAAGCGCCTGTGAACTGGACGGCAGAAGGGCAGAAACATCCGGAAGACCCCAAGATCAAGGAGCAGCTCGATGACGTGCTGGTGGGCTCTCCGCTGGGGGACAAATTGTCGCGAGTTCTCCATGCCGGCCCCCCTGCCCCGGTGATCTGCTGGATCGGTCAGGAGCATCAATGCGACCTGATTGTGATGGGGACTCATGGACGGACCGGGCTGCACCATCTTCTGTTCGGTAGTGTGGCGGAAGCGGTGCTGCGAGATGCCCGTTGTCCTGTCCTCTGTATCCGGGACAGGGACCCGGGAGAACCGCCGATGGAACGGCCCTGGAATATGCCGGTCCTGGCACCGCGCATGATGTAAGTCGATTGTCTTCGTGATCCCCATTTCCACGGCAGGAGCTTTGTGCGAGCGGCATAAAGCTCCGCTTTTCGTTTCTCGACTCTGTTGCGTCGACAATATTCTCAGCCGCCGGCAGCGCTGCAACGGGCCTGTCTGGCCCCTTCGTTAACTGCTTTTTCACGAAATGACTCTGTTCTAAGTTGTTTCCACAAAATTGCTTGCGTTTCGATTGATGTTTGCGTGTGGCGTGTGGAAATGCCCCCATCAGGTCTGCCCGAAGCCAAATTGACCGGTTTTCAGGTCCGACTTATACTCCGCCTCCCTTCGTGGGCCGAATCCTTCGAATTTCAGCACTGTTTCGTGCTGATCAAATTCGTGCTGATCAAAACTCCAACTCGTTATTCGATTCGTTTCTGTCAAACACTTCAGATTGGGAGCGCCCGTGTCGGGCAAAAACCACCAGTTCACGACCGGTTGGTTGTTAGCGACGTCAATCGTGTTGTTCACGGTTGCAGTCACGCTGACGCGCGCCCCCATGCGCGGTGCGTCGGACGAAACGTTTGTTGGAAGTCCGACCTCACCCATTCGGATTTCGGCTGAGTGGAGCCAGGAGTGGCGGGAAGAGCTTGGTACGATCGCACTGTTCCGTGGCTTGTGCCGCATCGAGCAAGGTGAAACAACCTACACCTCTGACAGCATGGTTGTCTGGGCTCATGAATCGGAGGATTCGCCGGGAGTCATCGAGCGGCTGACGGTCTACCTGGAAGGGGACGTCCGCATTGACGAGCCGAATAGTTCGCGCACGGATCAGTCCTGCTGGCTCGACATCGATGCCAAGCGGGGAATCACGTTGAAGGTCCGCGGGCGGGGGATCGACAGTCCCGGCCGTGATGACCCGCTGTTCAAACGAGCTGTAGAGCGAAAGACGGGGGCCTCGCGCAGCAGTCTGCGTCAGACTCAATTGACCGTACCCGCTCCTGAAATCTTCGATCCCACCTGGCAGTCGGTGAGTTTGCAGAACCCCGGTGCGATGCGTCGAATTCGCGTCTCACCGCGCAGCCTGAGTTCTCCCTTCAATATTGATAGTGACCCGTCGACCGACACCACACCCGAAGAACAGATCACCCGCATCACAGGTGGGGTGAATATTCTGATCGAAGGTGTAGGGGATGAAATCGGATATGACATTGGAATTGTCGACCTCACCGCTGATCGAGTCGTGATCTGGACTGACAGTTTCAGTACGGACAAGATTCAGCGACCCGAACAGAAGTACCAGGTCTATCTGGAAGGAAACATCGTTATCCGTCAGCACGACACCGTGCGCAACCTGAGTAACGTGATCCGGGCGTCCCGCGCCTACTACGACGCGAGTGAGAATCGAGCTCTGGTCATCGATGCTGAACTGGAAACGTATATCACGCAGCTCGACAGCACGATCCGGATGCGGGCAGAGCGAATTCGTCAGAACTCGATGAAGAATTACCACGCCCAAAATGCCTGGATTACAACCAGTCAGTACGGCGTTCCCGGTTACCGGGTGCAGGCCAGTGACATCTTCGTCGAGAATCGCGATCACGGCCTGTTCACAAACAAACCTCCGCGTGTTGATACTCGGACCGGAGCACTTGTTCCCGAAGACTACTACTGGGTCACTGCCCTCAATTCACAGTTTCTGGTCGATCAGTTCCCGCTGTTTACCGCTCCCCAGGTGACCGTCCCCGCTGAAGACATCACGGCGACGATTCCTATTCAGGGGGTCACATTTGGTGTCGACCGCGTGTTCGGAACCCAGGTAAAGACCACCTGGGATGCGTTCTCGCTGTTCGGTATTCCACGGCCTGAAAATCCGCAGACAAAATTGAGCCTGCTGGCAGACTACTACAGCATGCGAGGTCCGGGCGTTGGGACGCTGGGGACCTATCAGGGGTCGGACGCGTACGGCAACCCGTATGCCGGTTCTCTGTTTGGTCTGTACGTCAATGACGGTGGCTTGGATAACCTCGGTTTCGATCGTCGCGCTCTAATCCCCGCGACCCAGAATCGTTACCTGTTCCAGTGGGAACACCGGCATGATTTCACCCCGTCCGGGACCACAATTTTTGGCGAGCTGTCGGACGTCTCTGACCGAAACTTCCGCGAATCATTCCGCGAGAGGGACTTCGATACAAAGAAGGATCTCGAGTCGAAACTGCTGATTAAGCAGCGGTTCAGCGATAATATCGGTGGATCACTCATCGGTCGTCCGCAGTTGAATGACTATGAAAACAATACGCAGTGGTTACCTAAGGCAGACCTTTACTTCCTGGGTGAACCGCTGCTCAATGAAATGCTGAACTACAGCAGCCACTCTTCGGCAGGCTACGGAATTTCGAATCTGGCTGCAGCGCCGACCGATCCGAACGATGTCGCCACCCCCCTTCCCTGGATGATCAACGGGCAAGGTGTTGTTGCCCAGACTCGCCATCAACTGGAACTCCCCTTCAGTCTGGGAGCCCTGCGGCTGGCACCATTCGTCCTGGGTGAAGCTGCGTTCTGGGGTGATAGCTTCAACGGCGATTCGGTCAGTCGTCTGTATGGTCGAGCGGGTCTGCGGGGCAGTATTTCGTTCCAGCGGATTATGCCCGGCATTCAGAGTGACATCTTCAATCTGAATGGAATCGCACACAAGTCACTGGTGGCGGCTGAGTATGGATTTGCCAGTTCAAACCAGGCACTGAACAACATCGCACAGTGGAACGAATTCGACGACAACGCGCAAGAACGATTCCGGATGCGATTTGTTACGAATACCTTCGGTGGTGTACTGCCTGTGCAGTTTGATCCACGGTTCTACGCTGTCCGTCAGGGGGCCGGGTCAACGGTCACGGCACCCTACAGCGAACTGGTCGACTCGCAGCAGGTCGTGCGCCTGAACTGGAATCAGCGCTGGCAAACGAAGG
>NZ_DASWWZ010000559.1:0-8107 GCF_036405755.1 Schlesneria sp. | reverse complement strand
CTGGCCGATCGATGCGGCAATGTTTGTCGCCTGGGCATATTCCAGCCGCGTCGCCAACAAGGCACGCAAGACCCGCCCTCCGTCCATCGGAAAAGCCGGGATCATGTTGAAGACGATCATGATGATGTTGACCGCCATCAGTCTCACGACGAAGGGGCCGCTGGTGACACTGAATTGCTCAAGAGATGAAACTCTTGAGATCAGCAGCATCCAGGCCAGCAGCACTGCGGCGATGATGACGTTGACAGCCGGTCCGGCCAGAGCGACCCACAGTTCCTGCAGCGGATCTTCCGGCATCCGTTCCAGTCTTGCGACGCCGCCGATCGGCAGTAGCGTGATGTCTCGCGTCCTGATTCCAAACCGGGCCGCCATCAGTGCGTGACCGAACTCATGCAGTACAACGCAGGCGAAGAGTGCCAGGGTGAACCCGACACCTTCGAGGGTTTTCCCGAGTTCGTGGCCCTCGCTCCAATGGCTGAGGACCACAAACCCGATCAAAATCAGAAACGTGGCATGCATGTAGACTGCGATGCCACGAAACTCACCCAGCTTCCAGGACCACTTCACAATTCACCTTCTTTCAAAGGTCGCGACGGGATGCCGCCGCGACCTTTAAAGTGCCGGTTTCACATCATGCAACGGCTTCGACTTCGAAACCCTTCGTGTACTTCTTGGTCAACAGGGCGTTCGCTTCGGGAACATTCTTGATCCGCAGGGCTTTCGCGTCCCATTCCAGCGTTTTGCCAGGATGGAGAGCGGCGATGTTGCCCAGTTGGACGGTTTCCGTAAGCGGGCCGGAGTAGTGGAATCCATCACTGGTCGGGGTGTTGGAGAGGACTGCATCGACCCAGACATGCCAGTGGCTGAGAGCCTTTTCTTCCGGTCGTTTGAAGTCGGCAAACTTGGCCTGCGGATAGAGCTGTGGCATTCCGATGTGCGGAAGAACCATCGTTCCCCCTTCGCCAATGAACAGCGAGCCGCCGCCCGGCAATTCAACTCCGTCGGGTAGCTGTGCCAGATCGCGGAAGGGCTTGCGGCCCCCGTCGTACCAGGTGACCTTGAGGGTATCCCCCTTCGTGAATGGCGTTGAGGGGAAGATGTACGTGACCGTTTCGGGGCCCGGCCAGAGCTCGGGGTTGAACCCTTCATGCTCGGCGGTGATGGACAGAGGTGCGGTCAGATCCAGAGCCGAGAATACGGGATCCAGAATATGGCAACCGAAGTCGCCCAGAGCGCCGGAGCCAAATTCCTGCCATGCGCGCCAGTTGAAGGTGTGGTAGGCCTTGTCTCCATAGGGTCGATCGGACGCCGCTCCCAGCCAGAGCTTCCAGTTCAGTGACGCGGGGACTTCGGCAACGGGTGGTCGGCTGGTACCGGCGTAGTGCTGGTGTCCATTGACGCCAATCCAGGAATGAACGGATTTGATCTTTCCAATTGCCCCTTCCTTGAGCAATCGGACGCCGAGGCGGTACTCGAGATTGGAATGAATCTGATTTCCCATCTGGGTGATCAGTTTCTTCTTTTCGGCCAGCAGTCGCATCTGGCGTGCTTCCCAGACGGTGTGCGTCAGTGGCTTCTGACAGTAGCAGTGCTTGCCGCGGTTCATTGCGAACATGGCTGCAGGGGCGTGCATGTGATCCGGGGTCGAAACGATCACGGCATCCAGCTTGTCGCCGAGCTGTTCGATCATTTCCCGGTAATCGGCGAAATGAGGGACACCGGGGTAGTGTTTGTCGACCTGATCGAAGCGTTTGGAGTCGACATCGCAGAATCCGACAAACTTCACTTTCGGATGAGTGCCAACGCTCGACAGGTCGGCCCAGCCCATTCCATTTGCTCCGATTGCCGCCACGTGCAATTCGGCCTTCTTGGTCTCCTGAGACAGGACGGCAGGAGCAGCCCAGGCCGCCGCAGCACCCGCAGCGGTTGTTTGAAGAAACGAACGACGGTTCAGCAATCTCTGACTCATAGGAGCTCCCTCACTGTAGTTGACGATCTATCCATCGACTTCGATGAATCGATATTGGAAGTAGTTCTGTTTCGAAGGGCAAGTTCTGCCAAAAGATTCTTGGCGTTTTCCCCACAGACATTCTGTGGGCGAATTAAAACGATTTGCATGCAATCCAGTCGCTGCGCCGGAAGCGGATTGAGTGCGTGCAGTACGGAGGATCGGGAATAGAAACCACAGATCGCAGTTTGACCATCGCGCAGGGGTTTGCGGTGAGTCACCCAAAGCGTGATGGTGATGCTGTCCCGCAAACGGGGTTTGATGACAAGACGAGGCTCACGACAGCGGAATCGGCCAGGGCATTCCGCAGGTGATGCCGCCATCGACGTAGATGACCTGTCCGGTTAGAAACGCGGCTGCCGGACTGGCGAGGAAGATGGCCGTCCCGATCAGGTCTTCGGGTTGTCCCAGTCGCTTCATGGGGCAGTTGGCGGTGTTCCAGGCTTGCATTGTGGGGTCTGACCAGAGTTTCTTCGTGAGGTCAGTCAGGATGAAGCCAGGGGCGATGCCGTTTACACGGATACCGTGCTCACCCCATTCCATTGCCATGCCGCGGGTCATGGCCGAGATTGCGGCTTTACTCATGGCATACGGCTGGACCCCCTTGAGGGGACGGAATGAGTTCAGTGAGTCGATGTTGATGATCGAGCCACCCCCTTTCCGTTCGAGCATGTGTCGTCCTACCTGCTGAGCCACCAGAAAGGCTCCTTTCAGATTGATGTCGAGGATCCCGTCGAACTCTTCGATCGTGTAGGTTTCGACTCGCTTGCGGACATTGACACCGGCCACATTCAGCAGACAGTCGATCCGGCCCGACTTGCTGATCACGCCTTCGACCATACGGGGAATGTCGTCAGGTTGGGCGACGTCGCAGACGAGAGTTTCAACGCGATGTGGCCCGGTGGAAATTTCCGAGGCTGTCTTTTCGAGAGTGGACAAGTCTCGGCCGGTTATTGTCACGCGGGCACCACGACGAGCAAATCCTTCTGCCAGTGATCTTCCGATCCCCCGACTTCCCCCAGAGACCAGCACGGAAAGGTCGGTCACGGAAAAGAGCGAATCCGTCATGGTCTGCATTCCTCAATTAGTAATGACATGTGGTAGAACACGCGGCGAGAACGCGTCGTGTTTTGTGAGCTACGGATAATCCTGCAAGTTTCTCGGCGGCTATTAAACGATGTGCGAAGTCCACTTGCCACTACGTCGACCGGACTGATGTTCTGGAGTGGTCGACGCGGTGTCCTCAGGGAATCTGTCGTTGCCGAGTTCTTCATGCAGTCTGGAATCGGAAGCAAAGGTTGGTCATGAATCGAATCACTGTCGGCGTTGCCGGACTGCTTGGATTGCTGCTGGTCGTCGTCCTGATGGAGAGGCCGCAAACAGAACGACTTTCGGCGCAGGTCGACAGGAAGCGGGCTCATGGAGAGGTCAGCGTGCTGGACTTCGGCGCGATCGGCGATGGAAAAACGGATGATCGGGCTGCGATCCAAGCGGCGATCGATGCGGGTGACGAGATTCATTTTCCCGATGTTCCCCAGTTCTACCGGATCAAGGGGACGCTGCAGATGGGAGGCAGCAAGCAGTCGGGTGGCAAGCGGCTGATTGGGCATCGTCCCTGTCGCGGGGGAGGTGCCTTCCAGGGGAAAGGCCCTCTCCTACAGGGGGAGGGAGCGGGGCCGCTGTTTGTCGCCAAGGGAGGGACGCAACAGAACCGGGCCATCGAACTGGTCGGTCTTTCCGCTCTGAACGAGGGCTCGTCCGTGGTGGACCTGATGAGTGGCATTGATGCGATGATGGACAACTGCTGGCTGAAAAGCCTGAGCAACCCGGACGCCACGGTGCGATTACGGGAAAGCTACAACGTCACGATCCGGGAATCGACGATCGTATGCAGCGGTGGTGGGTTTGCCATCACGGCATACCAGCAATGCAATAAGCTGCGGGTGCAGAATTGTCGCCTGGGTGGTGGTGATCTTGGCGGGGCGATTCACGTTGAACAGTCGGCCAATGTGCAGCTGGAAGGAAATCTGGTCGAACTGGGTGTCTACGGGTTTGTCGTTTCATCTGGGATTCGACTCGACCAGCCCGATGCCGGAAATGTTGAAGGGGCGGGGGTCTGTCACGCCTTGCGGATTGCCAGCAATTACTTTGAGAACGTGCAGCATCCGCTGGTGATCGGTTCGGCGTTGAACCGGGGACAACATCCGGGGCAGGCGGTGTTTGGGGCGGTGATCGAATCCAACAACATCGGCACCTATGGCTTCGATAGCCCGCTGATGACTCTGGGCCGGCTGAAAGCGGCGTCAATTCGGGGTAACAGCTTCTGGCGCAAGGCAGACGGCAAGGCTCCGGCCATCCTGGTGACGTATGCGGCGGGGGCAAATCCCTCACACCCCACGGGCTGTGTCGTGGAAGCGAATCACCTCACGAATGGAGCGGGGCCCTTCTTCAGTGGGGCTGAAGCGAAAGCTGCTGGCGTCACCCTGTTGCAACGGCTGAGAACTGATAACGAGATCAAGCAGCCCGAGAAGTAACACCGCTATCTGGATAGGTCAGGAACGAGGGCAAATGATCCTGGCAGGCGCGGAAACGATCTCACTTTCCGCGCCTGCCGATTTCTCGATCGCTTGCCGCTCGTTCCGGATGGAGAAGACTGCTCAGGCGGGGAGCATCGGGAACAAACGCTTGCGGGCTTCTTCCGTCAGGGGCGAACCGTACTCGCACGGTTCGAACGCCTCGATCCAGCGAACCTTTTGTCCCCGTTCCGCGCCGTATGTCTTGATGATCTGATCTCGGAAGCGATCGGCGAGCGGTCCGTTGAATTGCAGGAAGAACTCACGCAGGTACTCTCGTTCGGCCTGCGGGTCGCGAGGGAAAGTCGCTTCCTGGCACAGGGTGTAGGGGAGCCATTCAAAGAACTGCGAACGATGGCAGGCCATCTGATCGAGCATCGTTTCCAGCACCGGTTCGACATCGACGACGATCGAGGGCTGAAACGGTGCGGGACGCTGAAAGTTGTCCGAGAGGTAGGCGATCACGGGATTGACCCGCAAGGCTGGTACCTCGGGGACGATGTGGGGAACGATCACCATATAGGCCGCATCGCAGACCAGGGTCGATGTGGCGCGGTGGTCGGGGTGATAGTCATTCGGACGATGGGTCAGGATCAGATCCGGCTGGTACTTGCGGATCAACGCGATGAGCTCGAAGCGGGCCTCGATTGTCGGAAGAAGCTGACCGTCTCGATTGCCGAGGATTTCGTACTCAATCCCCATCAAGGCTGCGACGGCATCGGCTTCCGCCCGACGGACCTTGACCAGTTCGGGCGGTTTCAGGCGATGATGTCCTGCTTCACCATTCGTGACGCAGACGTATTTCACCTGATGGCCCGCCTGGCGGTACAGTGCGGTCAGGCCACCGGCCTTGAGTTCGCAATCATCGGGGTGTGCTCCAATCACGAGCAGTCGTAGGGGATCCGATGTCTTCATTCTTACCTTTTACTCAACCTTCTGCCGTGAATTTGACTGAGGGATCGTCTGCAATGTTGACCCAGACGTGAACGTGGGGTGTTCCCCGGTAGTGCCAGACGAATGAGGGACCTTCGAGCCGCCAGTTGTCCCATTCGTCATCCTGACCGAGGTCGTCCGACTTGTAGAATGCCAGTCGGCACTTGTCGAGCCCACCCTGGGCATCGAGACATTTGACGACTTCGTCCCGATCTTTCGCTTGGTAGGGCTCGATCAGGGCTTGAGGGCTCAGTATGCGCCGCACTGAGGTCAATTAGAAAACGGAAGCCCGCTTCCCCGCCTCTGTGAGACCCCCCGCAGAAACGGTGGAAACCTGATGTGCTTGTAGTTGGAATCCGTTGTTGCCAAAATGACAGCGGGTCGATTTGGTGTGAGGCGACACAGGGCTGCAAAAACGGCAGTGGCTCTGGGGAATCTGAAAGCGTGCGAGTGAGAGGCCCTGAAAAACAGGGGTTTCGGAGAAGATTACCGAAGAAGTCGAAGTTGGCGCGGCCTTTGCAATCATGGACGCAGACGTGTGGAGACCTGTCAAATAACCTCCTTTCAACTTTGGAGACATCGGCTATGGCCATTCAAGAGAAGATCATCGGCATTGACCTGGGGACGACGAACTCGGTTGTCTCTGTGATGGAAGGGGGCGAGGTCAAAGTCATTGCGAATCAGGATGGCAATCGCATCACCCCCAGCGTCGTCGCTTATACGGAAAAGGGTGACCGACTGGTCGGTGACCCAGCCAAGCGCCAGGCGGTCACCAACCCCCGCAACACCATCTACTCCATCAAGCGATTCATGGGTCGACGTCACAGTGAAGTCGAATCCGAAGAAAAGATGGTCCCCTACAAAGTTGTGGGTGGGCCCGAGGAATACGTAAAGGTCGATGTCCATGGCAAGACCTACACGCCGCCAGAGGTTTCGGCTCAGGTTCTGCGCAAGCTGAAGGAATCTGCGGAAGCGTATCTCGGACATACCGTCACGCGTGCGGTGATCACCGTTCCCGCCTATTTCAATGACGCTCAGCGTCAGGCGACGAAGGACGCGGGTGAAATCGCCGGCCTGAAGGTCGAGCGAATCATCAATGAGCCTACGGCCGCAGCGCTGGCCTACGGTCTTCAGAACAAGAAGAACGAAAAGATTGCCGTCTTCGACCTTGGGGGCGGTACGTTCGACGTTTCGGTTCTGGAAGTCGACAACGAACTCGTCGAGGTGCTGAGCACTAACGGGGACACTCACCTGGGTGGTGACGACTTTGACGAAGTGCTGATCAAGCACATCGCTGACAAGTTCCAGGCCGAACACGGGATTGATCTCCGCAAAGACGCGATGGCCCTGCAGCGTCTGCGTGAAGCGGCCGAAAAAGCCAAGAAGGAACTGTCGGGTCAGCAGTCGACCGACGTCAATCTGCCGTTCATTACCGCTGATGCGTCGGGTGCAAAGCACTTGCAGTTGACGGTCACGCGAGCTGAGTTCGAGCGGATGATTGATCCGCTGGTCGAACGCTGCCGCAAGCCAGTCGAGAACGCCCTGCGTGACGCCAAGCTGTCACCCAGCCAGATTGATGAAGTCGTGCTGGTCGGTGGTTCAACCCGCGTTCCGAAGGTCCAGGAATTCGTGAAGAAGATGTTCGGCGGGAAAGAGCCTCACCGGGGCGTCAATCCTGACGAAGTCGTGTCGATCGGCGCTGCCATCCAGGGGGGGATCATCTCGGGTGATGTGAAGGACATGGTCCTGCTCGACGTGACTCCGCTGTCGCTGGGTCTGGAAACCGAAGGGGGCGTGCTGACCGTTCTGATCGAACGCAATACGACGATCCCCAAGACGGCCACGCAGACCTTCTCGACTGCCGCCGATGGTCAGACCGCTGTGACCATCAGTGTCTACCAGGGTGAACGTCCGATGGCACGCGACAACCGCTTGCTGAATCAGTTCAACCTCGAAGGGATCATGCCCGCTCCTCGTGGCACGCCGAAGATCGAAGTGACCTTCGATATCGATGTGAACGGGATCCTGAACGTGAAGGCCAAAGACCAGGCGACCGGCAAAGAGCACTCGGTCAAAATCGAGAACTCGAGCGGTCTGGACTCGGGCGAAATCGAAAAGATGAAGAAGGATGCCGAGGCACACGCGGCCGAAGACAAACAGCGCCGTGAACTGGCGGAAGCAAAGAACAAGGCATCGACCTCGGTCTACGAAGTGGAAAAGGTGCTGAAAGAACACGGAGCCAAGCTCGACGCCGCGTCGAAGGGCGCCGTGGAAGCCAGCATCGAAAAGGTGAAGGCTGCAGAAAAGGGCGACGACATTGCCGCCATCAACTCGGCCGTCGACGCCTTGCAGCAGGCCAGCTACGCCCTCAGTCAGCACATGCAGGGGCCCGCGGCGGGCGGCGGTGCTGAGGCAGAAGCAGCTCCAGAAGGTGGCAAGCCCGATGACGAAGTCATCGATGCCGAGTTCGAAAAGAAGAGCTGAGGCGGTTAAGGAATAAGAGTGAGCGTCCGGAGTGGGGGTTCGCCCACGCTTCGGACGGCTCTTGTTCATGACAACAATCAGAAGTAGTGACCAGGCGTGCCGAGTGGCG
>NZ_DASWWZ010000558.1:0-3190 GCF_036405755.1 Schlesneria sp. | reverse complement strand
GTTCAGATTTTCGGTAGCGATCCGATCGTGATGCGGGATGCTTCGCAGTTTCTAGAGTCGCGCGGTGTGCATTCCATCGACATCAACATGGGTTGTCCCGTTCAGCGAATTACCAAAGGAGGAGCGGGAGCGAGCATGATGTGCCGGGTTGACAGTACGCTCGACCTGGTTCGGACGGTCGTGGAAGCGGTGAAGATTCCTGTCACCGTGAAGATGCGGCTGGGGTGGGACAGTACTCAATTGACGGCTCCTCAGTTCGCACGAGAGTTTGAACAGGTCGGCATTGCCGCGGTTGCCATTCACGGCCGCACTCGCGAGCAGGGGTTCAGCGGGACCGTTGATCTGAGTGGTATTCGGAAAGTGGTTGAAGCGGTTGAGCGGATTCCGGTAATTGGAAACGGAGACATCCGCTCCATCGCCGACGGCGAGCGAATGTTTCGGGAGACGGGCTGTCACGGAATTTCGATGGGGCGGGGAGCACTGGCAAACCCCTGGATTTTCCGGCAGTTTGTGGAGTGGGAAACGACGGGGAGCTTTTCGCCTCCGGGACATTTTGAGGACCGTCTGGAACTGTTGCTACGGCAGTTCGGCTATTTGGAGCAGCAGCGCGGTACCGAGCGAGCGATTGTTTCGTTCCGCAAGATGGCTCACTGGTATCTGAAAGCGATGTGCGTGCGTGCGTCCCTGAGGAATCTGATGCAGACCGCGCGGACGCGCGATGAGTTCGTGGCGGCCGTGCGGGAGATTGCGGCCTCCGGCCCTACCCGAGGGACTCGTACGGGGGTCTTGCCGGAACTGGTGATCCCTGTCCCGTCGGGGCCGGTTGAACGATGGTAGTGCCTGCCGGTGCAATTGCGATGAAGTGTCGCGATGAGAAATGTCCCGGTCAGTTAATCGCGACTGCCCGAACCGTGATGGGCGGATGAAGGCAGTCTCATTCGTGTCTGGCGTGTCCTCAGCAATGTGGGTGGGGAGTAAGATCACCTGAAATGCCGTATTCTGGTGCTGCCACTGCCGATGGGAAATTATTCCCCGCTGTTCCTCCCGAGTCGGAGGGTGAGTCGCATGGCGAAGGACAGAGGATCAAGGAAATGAAGAATGAGTGACCGGTTGAATTCCGGGGGGACTCCACCCGAACAGCCTACTGTTCCGGCGTGGCTCGTCTCCGTTCTGCTGCTTGCAGTCGCCGGAATGATGCTGCAGAACGCGGGTTACCTGCCCGGTTTTGGGGGGCGCGCTGCTCGCGAGTCTCGGCCGATTACTCCACGCGGAGACCTCTCCGAAGACGAAAAGTCGACCATCGAAATCTTTCGGGAAGCGTCACCGAGTGTTGTCCACATTACGACGTTGTCGATTCGCCGTGACAGCCTGAATTTCCGAGCCCTGGAAGTTCCGGAAGGGACTGGAACGGGGTTTATCTACGATGACGCGGGGCATGTCGTGACAAACTACCACGTGGTCAGAAATGCACGTGCGGCCAAGGTGATGCTGGCGGACAATAGCAGCTGGACAGCATCGCTCGTCGGTTACGAAATGGACAAGGACATCGCGGTACTGAAGATTGACACGCCTCCGGGACGGCTCAAGAAAGTTGCGATTGGTGAGTCATCCACTCTTCAGGTGGGCCAGAAAGTATTTGCGATCGGTAGTCCGTTTGGACTGGATCAGACACTGACGACAGGTGTCATCAGCGGTCTGGGGCGCGAGATCAAGTCGATGAATGGTCGATCGATCGAAGGGGTCATTCAAACCGATGCCGCGATCAATCCGGGGAATTCGGGCGGACCGTTGCTCGACAGTGCCGGTCGCCTGATCGGGGTCAACACGATGATTGTGAGCGAGTCGGGGGCGTTCTCGGGAATCGGGTTTGCTGTCCCGGTGGATATTGTGAACCAGGTGGTGCCTCAACTGATCAAGTCGGGACGAATCGAGCAGGGTGTGCCCGGATTCAAAGTATTCGACGATTTGATCTCGCGCCGGCTGGGAGTTGCGCAAGGGGCGCTGGTGGAACGTGTTTTCGAAGGAACGGGTGCTGAGGCGGCGGGGATTCAGGGGACGTACCGGGATGTTGACGGGACGATCTATCTCGGTGATATCATCATCGAGGTTGCGGGGCGGCCGATTCGGAGTGCCAACGATATGGCGAAGGCACTGGATGGAAAAAAGCCCGGCGACGAAGTTTCGATTCTACTGTTACGTGGCAGCTCACAAATCCGGGTGAAGGTCGTGCTCCAGGTGGCACGACGGTAAGAGAAATTCAACGCTGACTGTGGCACCGTGCGAGACAGAATCCGCGAGGATTCGATCCGCTCTGCTGTCGGGTCCCGATAACTCACAGTCTTTTACGTGGAGTGGGGGCGTTTGATTTTCGGGGGGGGACCCCGCGAGACCAGTCGTTCCAACCGTCCCCCCGTCCCCTGCTCTGCTGAGTCGACCTTGAAGCACCCGGCATCAGTGTGTAGCGCGATGCACGCGCGAACAAAGGATGTCTTCTCCGCACAGCGGTTTTTGGTGAGCGAGACGATGGGAAAGGGAAGACGGAATTCCCTCAGAAGACCATGGAGGCTCCGAGGGTGAAGACCTGGACTGAGGGGCTATTGACGACGCCGCGATCACTCCACAGAGCAAGGATTCGCGCATTGGGACCGTTGATGACGTATTCGACACCGAGATCCAGTGCGCGGGAGTAAAGTCCCGTGGAGGCTTCTTCGAAGTCGTGGTTGTATTGCTGATAGCGGGTGAAGGGTCGCAATCGTCCTCGGACGGGGCCGACTGACAGGTCTTGCGGGATGATGTAGCCGACGTAAATGAAACCACAATCCCCCTGCTGACCGCTGGTGGGAAGATCTTGATTGTCATAACGATAGACCGCCCCTTCGACGGTGATCACGCCCTCGTTGGCCAGTGTCGTTTCGAAAAGAGCGTCGAGGCTGACACCCGTGAAGTTGCGCGGGTCCTCGGCGGTTCCCAGTGCGTGACGTTGAGTCTGGACGGCGAAACCCAGGGCGAGAATGTCTTTTTTGCCGTAGTAGGAGCTTTGGTGGTAGTAGCCGGGTTCAGGGTCGAGAAAGTTAACGGTGACGCGGGCATCGAACTGGATATTTCCGCTGGGATTGGGGGGGCTGTCAGGAGGGTTTGTGTACGGCGACAGCAGGGATGCACCGGTTCCGTTGAAGGCACCGACGCTCCA
>NZ_DASWWZ010000557.1:0-10339 GCF_036405755.1 Schlesneria sp. | reverse complement strand
GTCCGTACTGGCCGTTTCCACCATCCACAGTTCGATATTCCGCAACGCCCCGAGTGCGGGCATGATATCGCCCCACACCAGCCAGACCCCGATCGCCATGCCGACCGCCATGAACAGTTGCAGAGCCTTGCGGGACTGTTTGTTGATATCGGAAAGAGCAACCTCTTCCTGCGTCTTCCCCGGCAATGAGGCTGCGGCGGCGATGGGTGTCCCCGCAGGCGTTCCCCCCGCAGCCGCTTCGGCACGACGCTCGCGGGCCTTCCGCATCGCCAGGTCACGGTACGAAAGCAAGGACCAGCGAATCAGAGTTGCGTGGACAATTAACAGCCCGATCACCAGCCAGAACGTTGCCAGCAATCGCCAGGCAAGCTGAACCGAGGTGTAGTGATAGCCCGACAATGACAGAACGCCGAGAGACAGCGGACACAACAGCGTCAGAACGTACCACACAGTCTTCAACTGGGTGGCCCAGGCTTTAGGAGCGGCCGCGTACGCAAACTCGAGTGCCCCACCCACCGGCTGCATCACAGAGTGGGCCGAGGCCATCAATGCGATCAGGGTCCCCAGAAATGCCAGCCGACCCAGCGAGTTCTTGATCGACTCGTTGGACTGAGATTCCGTGATGGTCACAATCAGGATTAGAGGAAGGCCACACACCATGAACCACGAGATTGCGGAACGAAGCAAACGCGTGCTCGTCTTGTTCCAACCGAAATGGTCTTCTCCGAGACCGTGCCGACGACACACGAGCCGCAGCATCTCGAATGTTGCATAGATGACCCCCGCTTTGCGCAGCCCCTGCCCGACCGCATGAATGAATTCGGATCCTCGTTCGGTCGCCGTTAATGCGTGTCCGACGTAATACAGGATCGAGGGCCACTGGATTGCGAGCAACCCGGTGATCAAGAGAACCCAGAGCGTTGGATAGAAGGCCGTGTTGTTACTGCGAGCGGCGATTTCCCCGAGTTGCGTGATCTTCGTGCGAAGAAATCGCCGGAACAATACGAGGATCAGGAATGCGGCCAGGAGCAGCAGGGCCTGGAGAGGGCGGTTCAGTACATCATTCCAGATCGCGTATCCGACCGTGACCCAGTTTTCTCCATTCACCAGCCAGCTGATTGCCGGCATCAACTGATGCAGGTCTGCAACCCCCAGGATTTTTGCACTGCGAATCCAGAGAATTCGTTCGTCGGCATACGCGGCATATTCGTCGACCTTGGAAATTAACTGTCGCTGTCGGACATCCGCTTCGACCAGATTGTCCAGATAGCTGTTCGTGTCCGCAATCAGTGAGTCATACAGGTCACGCTGAGCTTCCAGCACCTGCCTGATACTCTCCTGCAGGTACTCCTTTTCGTTTTCGGGAATTGGAGGTTGCAGGTGAGTCATGATCGCTTTGACGTGTCGATCGATCGTCGCCAGATCGCTTCGCTTTTCTTCGTCGTCGATCAACTCCAGACACACTTCTGCGATCAGTGCCGTCCTTCGATTGATTTCCTGCACATTTGAGGTTCGATTCGGCAGATCGTCGCGTTGCTTGCGCAGCAGCAGTCCAATGGCTTCTGTCGTACCCGCAGTGTCGTATCGCTTGGAAATCCGGTTGAACTGCTCGTCCATTAACTGAACGACCTGATCCAGGTGTTCGACTTCATGAGCCGTCCTCTCGATGGTCGTGGCGAGTGTCCGACGTCGGCCGGCAAGAGCAGCATTAACCTCGGCAATTTTCCGCACAGCGGGATGGGCCTGGACAGATGCGCGAGTCGCTTCAATCGCCTGCTGATCCGCCTCCTGCCGGCGACGGTCATTGACGATGGCACGAAGTGCTTTGGCGTGTTCTTCCGTTTCCAGTACACGCTGTGCGGCGCGGTCGCGCTGGGCCGACAAGAGATCGCCCGTCGAGTCAAAGTATTGCAACTCGATCTGCGCCGTCGCCATTTCTGCAGTGATGGCTCGCTTACGTGCCTCAAGATAGGCGTGCACGGAATTTGTTAAATCAGCTGACTCACCCGGTGCGGGCTTGGTCTCAAGCTGCTTCTCGATATCGGCGAGTTGCTGCCTGGCCGAGTCCGCATTTTTGGGAATCTCGAGTCGCAGATCAGCCCGGCGTTTAGGCTCCTCCTTGAGACTCTGCAGGGACTTTTGTGCCTCAGTGAAATTACTTTCCGCCTGGGTCAGCATCGACTGGAGCTGCGCTAGAGTCGCGTCAGGCGCGATCACGGGAGCAGTCGGGGGGGCCGGTTTCGCCAGTTGCAGCTTGATTTGCTGCAGCGTCTCGGGGGCTTCACGGGTGAGACGAGCGTACTGTTCACCGAGAGCAGTGGCATCAGAGGCCTGCTTTAACTGCACCAGCGTCTTGGCATAATTGTCGAGAATCCGGGCTTTAACCCCGGCCTCGAGCTCATTGTTTTCCTCAACACTCTTGACCCGTTCCTGAATCGCTTCAAGAGTCAGTTCACTCCCGTTCTTTGTCGCCGCATTTGTGGACTTCGCCGGTAGAGGATCATCCCCCGGGGCTTTCTCCTGTGCGTACGCGACGGCAACCATTCCCGAGAGGATGATGGTAAGGAATGCATGGGAAAGGACGGTGCGCCAAGTCAATTTCGGTTTCTCCTGAGTCGATCCTGATCCTAGTTCATGGTGCCTCCCGGTTCAAACTGCTGCACGGAAACCGACCAGATGCAGCCAGTGGGACACCATCGCCCGGGAAAATCAGACGCTCAGAAAACCGGGCAACTCATGTGCCGCCGACGACCTCTCTTCCCCAGTGAATAGCCCCCTCCATCTGAAGAAGATCGTTCTGAAGAAAATTGAATTCTGATTCAACGACGCAGGGAGGGGTGATTTTCATGGGAGGCCCACAAGTTGGACGATTCGGGCGTTCTGACGACGGGACTGCTAATTGTCCTCAAGTAACCAAAACACATCCGTGAAGAACACACGTTGGCACAATTCGGAGAACATATTTTTTCCAGGCAATATGCACACCTGCATAGCGCAGCGGTCACCTCCCCGGAATGCGTGCTGCTGAAAAAATTCCTCCAGCGAACTCCCCTCGCGATTGCCGCCGGTCCCCTAGTCGACCCGTCCATTTGACGGAATTTGCGCATCATCCCGGGGCTGCTCGTCAAGTCCGTCCTGGTCTGTGGGCGAGTGGTCTCCTGTTGCCTTTCCGTCCTCAACTGGAACTGTTTCGCGGTCCAGCTGCGCCTTTGCCTTCTCGATTTTCACGATCGTTTCCCTGGCGAGATCTTGCAGTGAGAATTCCCTCCCCCTCCCGATACCCCGTCCTCCTGGCGGCGCTGAAAGCTCCCGGAGCGACACTCGATGGTACCGAAACATTTCTGATTCAGCGTAATGCTTTAGCCTTGGAAGCGATGGACTGGCAGCAGTCCCCATCTCGCCGAGGGCACTCATGATCCTCGCGACCTCATGAATGGGTCCCGTGATATGTGCTGGAGCAGAACTGTAGGGATTGAGGACATCGTTTTCCTTCCGGACTGCGGCGTAGTACTCATCAAACACCTTCGAGTGCCGGTCCAGAATTTTATTCAGTAGATCCACTGCGCCGGATGAATGAGGAGCGATCGCGACGACGCACCGGATACCGTTTTCAAACTCGGTCGCCAACAGCTTCTCCGCATACGCGAGAACCTCAGAAGTTTTCAAACCGCTTTCGGCCAGCAGCAATGCGGCAAAAGGTCCCTGATAGAAGGGCGAGCTCAGTTTCATCGTCCCCAATTCCGTCGGGAGCGGTTCCAGTGATCGCTCCGCAAGCGGAACAAGTTCAGGATAGGATTTAATGGACTCTCCGCTCATCCGAAGAATCGTTTCGGCACACCGGACCGACCAGTTTGTCAGACTGTCATCTATGGTGGCGATGGCAACGATTCTGCTGATGAATTCCCTCGAATGGCGACGAATTTCTGCTTTGAGACGTTGCTTTGCTTCCTCCGACGAGACGGAGTCCGGGAAAGCAGAATGCCCCCTGGAACTCGAGATTAAGATCGTGTCGTGCTGAAGCGAATACAAAAACCAGCCGAGAAACTCTCGCGTTGACTCCTTTTCTGAAGAATGCTGAAAAGCCGATAAGAGTTCGGTGACGACGATTTCGGCAGGGAGCTTTGTCAGTAAATACATAAGCCCTCGAACGATCACCTGCGGCTCTTTGGGCACTGGTATCCCATTGCGAGGAACCCCCATGGCGCTAATGATCAGATCAGGGTTTTGGAGGCGAATCGTTTGAAGGATGGCCCTGGTCAAGTCTTGGGAATCAGCCCGATCTGCGAGGGCGTTCATCGCAAGAACGGCCTCAGCAACCTTTTCCTCGTTTCGTTCCGTCTGCAGCATGCGCAACCAGTCGCTCAAGGTGATTCCATTGTAAGTTGGCTCAGCCTCTCTTAAGTCACTCGCCCTGGGTTCGCGTTTGGGCGTCGTCACTCTGGTGTCCGGGTCGCGTGGCAACGCCGTTTCGCTTTCGCCAAGAGGCCCTGAAATAGCGATGTCGGCCAGACGCTCTGCCCGTGTGCCCGGTTCGTCCCAGCGCAGATCCGCGTCGGGCTCGAGCAGATCCTTGATCCGTCGCTCGACGATTTCGGCCTGATGAGCCTGACGTCGCGAGTGGCTGGCGATCAGTCTTTCAAGTCGTTGACTGATGGACTCAAACTCTCGGTGCCGTAGTTGCTGACGATGTTCGAATTGCCGAACAGTAAGGGTTTCCAGTTCCCGCAGCAGGCGCTGGCGCTCGTCTGACCTCGCCTCACGAATCCGCCGGGCAAGCTGTTTTGCCTGTCGATCATAGGATGCATCCTCTGCATCCTGAACGAAGAGGCCGGAAAAGGAATGATCCTGCGGCAGAGGTTCGCGGAGACCAATCGGGCCCTCTGCGGCGAGAGCTCGATCTCGGTCGGAGAGGTTTGAGGGCATCGCATCGGCGACCGGATGAGGCTCAAACCCATGGACGATCGCCTCATCCTGCTCCCCCTCCGCCGGCGGATCGTCTGTCTCATCGGACGAATGGTTCCCGGCCCGCTGCTCTCTGGCCTCAGGTTCGATTTTCTCCACTAAATCGCTGACACGTTCTTGTGTTGCCGGGTCAGCGACGACAATCACGGATTGGCTCTCGAGTTCCGGGATCACCTTGACCGAGGCTCCGAACACCTCTTTGATCGTCGTCGCGATGTTCTTGGGGGAACCACTTCGAACTCGGAAGAACGTCGTCACATTCCCTGGTGCGGCCCCTTCCTCACTTGGCTCGATCGGATCAATTCCGACCGGTTCGGTGTCAGTCAACCCGACTGAATTGGAATCGGGAATCTCATCCTCGGGTTCAGGCAATTGCTCACCAGCCGGGGGCTCGGACTGTGACTCGTCCAGTTCGTGACTGCGCCTTGAGACTTCATGAACGAATGCGACGATGTCATCGATTGTCTTTCGATCAGCCATCACAACGACAGAGCTGCTGCTCTCGATCGCAGAAACTTTGATCCCGTCTCCGAAAAGTTCACGGATCGATCTGGCGATTTCGGTAGCAGAGCCTCGTTCGATTTCGATCAACTCCCGCACTCGCGGCGCGGGAATCGGTGACTCGGCAATTTCGGAGACGTGAACGGCCGAGTCATCGTCATCCGACTGCGCCGAATGAGGGATCGGCACATCCTCGTGCTCTAGACGAATGTCATCGCTCTCGTGTGAGGAACCACGGGCTTCCCGACTTGAGAACGCCTGGGCGAAGCGAGACTCCATGTAGTAGATCGTGCCCAGGATAATGCTTACCTGCACGACGATGCCCAGAACAATCCAACTCGCCAGTTTGTATCTGCTCGCCATGGGATTTCTTTCTTTGTCAGTTGAAGACATCGTTGCTTCAGTAAACATCAATTCGTGCAAATTGTCCGAGTGAGATATTGCATCGGACACAGGATCCCTCGGCGGAACGACGACGCGGTTATCGGTGACCACCGAAACCGTGAAACTTAGAATTCACCTTCGTTCTCTAACGCCTTTAGCTTTCCCAGGACGGCATCGGTCTCGGGTTGTAACTCGTCATCCCATCCATCATTGGCTCCGTCATCGGCGGGAGTCGGCATTAACACCGCAGCCTCCGTGGGAGGACTGACACTGGCATGCGGCAGGGGAACAGCCGCTGGGGGACGTAAGGCCCAGATTGCCCCGCACACGACGAACAGCAGAATCGCGACTAGGCCAGATTGCCATTCTCTTAATTTCGCTGGCCGCCTGACTAAGTCCGTGACTTCAACCGGCAGCGGAACCCGTGTTGGTTGCTGAACGTGGGCCAAACAGTTCTGCAAAAGTGCCGCAACTTGATGGGCATTCTCGAATCGGTCGTCGATCTGCTTGGCCTGCAGCTTGGCAATCAATGCTTCCAGCCAATCAGGTACAGCCGGATTGATCTCGCGTAACGGACGGGGTGTCTCGTCACAGACACGCCTCAAAACGCCCATCGCCGTTTCGGACCGAAAGGGAGAATGCCCCGCCAGCATCGTGTAAAGCACCGTCCCCAGACTGAACAGATCAGTCCGATGATCGACCTGATCGCCCCGTGCCTGTTCAGGCGACATGAACTGAGGCGTCCCGGCGATGACTCCACTCCGCGTTAAACTTGCATCATCCGCCGCGCGGGCCAGTCCGAAATCGGTGAGCAGTACGCGCTCAACGTTCCGTTCCAGCAGAATGTTGCCCGGCTTGATATCACGATGAACCAGTCCCTGAGCATGTGCTGCGGCGAGCCCGTCTGCTACTTGCTGCCCGATCCGCAGCGTATCGACGACATCCAGCGATCCCACGCGGGTCAATCGCTGCTGCAGCGATTCGCCGGGAACATACGGCATTACGAGGTACGGCGGATGATGAGAGGCATCCACGGCATGAATCGCGACGACATGCTGATGGACAATTGCGGCAGCCGCCTGAGCTTCCCGGACGAACCGGCGCCGTGCCGCAGCACTCGTCGCACAGAACGGGTGCAACACTTTCACAGCCACGTACCGGTTCAGTTCGTGGTCGTAGCCTTTGAGCACAATTCCCATTCCACCGCAGCCGATCTCCTCGAGAATCTCAAACTCACCCAACCTTCCGAGCATTGCCGGATTGTCAGAAGGGGCGAGGAAATCAAGCGGAACGGTGCGGATGGACTCCTCTGCTGGATGCATCGAAAGTCCACTGAATTCGGATGAATTCGTGTGAGGCTGGAGCCCCGCCAACGCATCACGCGTTTCTTCCCACCAATGTGCCGTGGCCGCCAGGGATTCCATCTGCTGCTGGCAACCGGTGCAGTTTTCGAGATGTCGCACGACGGCTGTTTGAGTTGCCTCAGGCAACTCACCATTCAGCATTCGCTGTAACTGTTCCCGATCATAATGGGACATGCGAGTAAACATGGTTCAGCTCTTTGAGATTGCCTGGACAACGCCGTATTACGGTCCGCCGATCAATCAGAGTCCCCTCTGATTCAGCGAGAATTCATTCTGTCAGTCGGGCCTGACGCAGCACGAGTGCGCAGGGCCAGCCGAAACCGAGGCGAAAAAGTTCTTGCTCAGCGAAAAGAACGACTATCGAACATCTTTCTTCTCAAATTCTTCCACCTTTTCTCGTAACCGTTTCATCACGCGATTGCGTGAGACGTAAATCAGGCCTGCAGAAATTTGCAGTTCACGTGCGACGTCAGCCACCGGGTGCCCCTCGACGGCGGTTCGCCAGAAGGCGAGCCAGTTGGATTCTCGAAATTCATTCCGAATTCGATCGGCGGCCCAGCGAAAGACCTGCCTGCGTTGTTCCAGGTCGAAGAGTGCCGACTCATCCCCTTCCGGAGCCGGCAGATCAACCATCACCTGCTGAAAATCCGTGTCGCCCCGACCTCGCGGATGTCTCGATTGCCTGATCAGGAAGTTCACAACCAGATTGCGTGTGATCGTGGACAACCAGCCCCGAAAGGTCCCCCGCCCCGGATCAACCTCCCAACGATCGATTGAACCTGCAACCGCCAGCAGCACCTCCTGTGTGATTTCACGGGCATCCGCGTCCTGCACGTGTCGAGTGCGAATCAGGCGATATATGAGTGGCTGATAGATTTCGAGAAATGTCGTCCATGCCTGCTGATCCCGCGTATCGCGGAGCCGCAGAACAAGACTCGGTCGAGTATCCGGAACAGGTGCCATTGATGCCTCAGGAAAAGGAGGCCAACCGTGCAGGTTCGTGTCACGATGCAGCTCACAAGAGTAACACAACAGTCGCACGGAAATCTTACAAGAATTTGCAGCCTGCCCGCAGAACGATCGTAGAGCGAGGGACCTTCCCATTGATTCAGCAGTGGATACTTGTGCGACGGACATCTCAGCCGATGCCTGAGGTGGTCCGACTGGATCGAGCCGTTCGGGCGAGACTGGAATTACAGGCAGGATGGTTAGTTTCGAGCGTTCAGGTTAACTATATTGCTGCGGGTGCTCTGGCGTGACGGGATGTTCGCGTTGGTCACCAGCCAGTCATACAGGATGGAATATGCAGCAATCAGACGTCGTCATCATCGGTGGAGGGATCATCGGCCTGGCTACGGCCTACCGTCTGCTGGAACAGTTTCCCGACCGGAAGGTCACGATCCTCGAGAAAGAGCGCGAGGTCGCTCAGCATCAGACCGGCCACAATTCGGGAGTTCTCCATTCGGGGATTTACTACAAACCCGGTTCGTTACGTGCCACCAATTGCCGCGATGGCCGCCTTGCGATGGAAGAATTCTGCCTGAAGGAAAACATTCCGTTTGAACGCTGCGGTAAAGTCATCGTTGCCGTCAATTCCAAAGAGATTCCGCAGCTCGAGCGAATTTACGAGCGGGGAATTGCCAATCAGATTCAATGCGAGCTGATCGGGCCCGAGCGACTGAAAGAAATTGAACCCCACGTCCTGGGGGTCCAGGCGATTCACGTTCCCGATGCAGGAATTGTCGACTACCGCCAAGTGGCAGAACGGCTGGCCGAACGCGTGAAACAGGCGGGCGGTCAAATCAAGATGAGCGCCAAAGTGACGGGGATGTTCCGCAGCGATAACCGTATGGTCGTTCAGAATGAAGCGGGCGAACTGGAAGCTCGTCTGGTTGTGAATTGCGGCGGACTTCAAAGCGATCGACTTGCCTGGCTGTCGGGGGTTCGGCCCAATGCCCAGATCATCCCTTTCCGTGGCGAATACTTTGAGCTGAAACCCTCAGCGCAGCACTTGTGCAAGCACCTCATCTATCCTGTACCTGATCCCGAGTTTCCGTTTCTCGGTGTCCACTTTACCCGCATGATTCATGGGGGGGTCGAATGTGGGCCCAACGCCGTCTTCTCGTTCGCGCGTGAGGGTTACTACAAGACCAGCTTCAATCTGTTCGACACCCTCGAATCACTGACGTACCCCGGCTTCCTGAGGATGGCCTGGAAGCATTGGCGCGCGGGCTGGAACGAATTCCATCGCTCGTTCAGCAAAGACGCATTCGTGGCGGCGCTGCAGCGGCTCGTCCCTGAAATTCAGAGCGAGCACCTTGTCCCTGCCCCGGCAGGTGTCCGGGCACAGGCACTGACACGAGATGGCCGACTGGTCGATGACTTTCTGATTCAAGAGAACGATCTGGTCGTCAACGTGTGCAATGCACCCTCCCCGGCTGCGACCGCCTCTCTGAATATTGGAAAGCTGATAGTCGAAAAACTGGCTCCGCGGTTCTGACCACAGTCACCGAATCATTTTTCGATGGGGAGATTTGCTTCTTTCCAGCCCCGAAAGCCGCCATCCATACTGATGACGTTGGTATAGCCCATCTTCTGCAGATTGTCGGCGGCCAGGGCCGAACGGAATCCACCGCCGCAGTACAGCACCATCTCGCGATCGAAATCGGGAACAAGAGCTTCGATATCGCGTTCGATGATCCCTTTGCCGAGTGACTTCGCCCCCGGCAGATGCCCCTGCGCGAACTCACTCTCTTCACGGACATCAAACAGCAGGAACTGTTCGTTGGCCGCGATCCTCTTCTCGACGTCCGGGACCGTACACTCGCGGATATTGCCCCGAACGGCTTCAACGAGTTGCAGGAAGCGAGGCGCATGATTTGCCATATCGTAATATCCTTCTGCACCACTTCTGGTGTCCACAAGTCCATTCTAAGAATTGATCGAGATGAGGTTCCGTCCAGAACGTCGAAGCTCACCTGAAATCAGGCCGAGTTTGAAAATATCAGAGTGCCGCAGACATCGACAAGCAATCACCGTTCGCGACCGGAAAGATCCTTCTCAATCTGAGTAAAAACGCATCGTGTCTGTTTGATACGATCGCAAAACCTGCGATGATGGGGCACGGA
>NZ_DASWWZ010000556.1:0-3426 GCF_036405755.1 Schlesneria sp. | reverse complement strand
ATCAATGATGCGGCCTTTGTTACCTGCGGATTGGAGGTCACTCACCCAATAGAAATCTCCGTCAAAGGCGATGACCCCGAGCTGGTCCCGGGGGCCCAGCAATTCGGCAGCACTCTTGGCCGCCTCCTTGGCCATCTCGATCTTTTCTCCCCCCATTGAGCCGGATTTGTCGATGACGAGGACCATTCCCAGGGAGGGTTTCTCTTTTTCTTTTTCAAAGTCGGATCGAACGGGCAGGATCTCTTCGAGAACTGTTTTGTAGTAACCTCCCAAGCCGAACGACTGGTCGCCCCCCAGCATCATGAAGCCACCTCCCAGATCCTGAACATAGGTCCGGGCGAGTTCCATTTGCCGCTGTGACAGGCTGGTAGCGGGGATGTTGGACAGGACCAGCAGTTCATAATTCTGAAGGTCCGCCAGTGACTCGGGCATTCCTTCGACAGGCCGAACGTCGCATTCGATTTCTTCCTGCTGGAGAGCCCAGACAAGTTGCTGTGCCAGTTTGGGTTCGCTTTCAATCAGCAGGACACGAGGTTTGCCGGTGGTAAACACCAGACCCGACTCGGTGTTGTTGTCGAGCAACGTATCTTGTGACAGTCCGCCGACTTTGACGGTGTACTGGGCCAGCCGTTCACCCGTGATCGACTGCTGAAAGCGAAACCGGCTTTCGCCTGCCTTCAGTTTTCGCGTCTCACTCAGCACCTTGTGGGCACCCCGAAAGACCTCGACCAACCCTTCGTCTTCATGGTTCGAATTGATGACGACTTCGACGTAGAACGGCTCACCTTCGCGCACTTGAGCAGGCACATCGACTGCGGCGACCTGTACTTCGTTTTCATCCCGTACTTTCAACGGAACTGTGTCGATTGGAATGAGTTGTACGTCTCGAGCAGATCCCGGTGTGTTGTTTCCGGACATCGTTTTTCGATCCGTCGTGACGAGTGAAGCAGTGCCGAGCGCTGCTTGAAGTACGTCGCCGCCCGTCTGATTGCCGTCCGTGAGAAGCACAATTCTCGGTACGTAGTCGGGCGGCATCGCTCCCGCCGCAGATCGAATGGCAGCCGCGATGTCCGTGGCGTTTCGATCCAGAGCAGGGGGCAGTGCGGGGGCAGATGACCCGGCTGCTGGGCACTTTGAAGGCTGTTCTGTCGAAGACTTTGGTCGTTCGGTCGTCAGCGTCCCCGCTTGAGCAGCGAACGGCAGGTACATGACTTTATGGTCGCCGGGATTGGTTGATTGGGAAAAAACGCGATCAAGATACTCGTCAACCTGGGAAGGTTTTGCAGAAGGTTTCGAACCCTCTCCACGGAGTTGCTCGTCATTGGCTGAATCGACGCTCAGGCTTTGGTCGATCGCAAAAATGACGAACTGTTGCTGAGTCGGACGTAGCAGAGCCAGTCCGGCAAGTGCAAATGCCAGCAGGATCGTGATGGCTGTCCGCGTGGCGAACGAGATGACACGTTGTCGCAAGGGAAAGTCAGATAGCGAACGCCAGTAGTAGTAGGCGAGCAGGGGTACGATCAGAATGAGCGAAGCCAGCCACCAGGGATGAGGCACTTCGAATGAAAAGGAATCAATCATCAGGGATCTCGTTTCCATTGCGATTGTCCCGCAGTCGAGGACGATCAATTGACGTTCTCGTTCTTAACTGATGACACGCCGTTGATAGAGGCACCATTCGATGGTGGTCAGTGCCAGCGCGATCAAGAGCAGCCAGAACCAGACCGGACGCGATCCCAGTCCCGCGAGGACCGGGGACGGAAAGTTTCTCTTCAGCAGAAGGTCCTCTGAGGGACGCAGATCAGACTCTACAGAGCTGGCGAGATTGCATGCGATCTCGAGCAGTGGCGGCGGCGGGGCCTCTTGTGCGACTTGCGTCGTTGCGGTCATGGAGGTTGGGACGACATCCGAAACTTGCCAGATTCCGCATTGATCCAGTGGGCCCACCGTTGCCTTGTCCGCACTCAAGGTCAGCGGTTTCCTCTGACCAGTGGGGCTCACCAGAGTCAGTTCCTGACCCTTGGGTGGGGTCAGGAAATCGCTGGCCGTTACCGTCGCGATGGAACCTGCCGCAAGAGATTCACGCAGGTCGCTCTTGTTTCCCGCGAACCAATGCAGGGCGTTCCCCACGGAAATGGGAAAAGCGGTCCTCAGCGGAAGATCCCCTTTGTCGAGATTTACTGTCAGGACCAGGACCTTCCCTTCGGGGCGGTTGATAGCAAAAAAGAGCGGGTCCCCTGTGATCGCTGTTGCGAGAATCTGCACTTGCTCAGGTTCTGTTGGCGTGATTTTACGAGCTTCGGGCATGACGACGTTGTCGAGGCTGACGTGCGCCATTAGCGGCGAGTCCTTGTCCTGCTTTGTTACGATCGCGCTTTCAAGTTGTTCGCCGACTGTAAAGAGGTCACTGGAATTTGCGGGATCGATGATAAAGACATTTCCTGCAGGGAGTGTCGCAGGGAGACCGCGGTGGTAGACGACAACAGATTCCAGGGGGACGCGGGCAGGGGGTTGATCAACGACGGTCAATTTGACCAGGGGATTCGCTTCGAAGACTTTCTGCAGAAAGAGATTGCCTGTCGTGACGAGAATGACAGACTGAATTTCGCGACGTGGCAGGACCGCCCAGGCAGTGTTGTCTGCGGCCAGTGCGTCATCGTGCTTGATGTTCGCGACCAGATGGCCGCCGTTCGCAGAAGCTTTATCAAAGACCTGGGTCCATTTTGCACCTGGCTCCAGCTTCAGGGGTACGACATCGATCGGTTCTGTGGTTCCCGTGCCGGGAATGAGCAGATCAATCTCGAAGCGACACTCCACAGGATCATCTGACGCATTGGAGACTTCGGCGAGAATTTCATATCCCAGGGGATCGACCAGACTCCGCCGAACTTGAAACTGGGTGATACCGACATTGCCCGAACGCTCGCCGATGATTTGTAAGGTAAGCTTTCCCGGTCCGCCGATGTCAGTCGGGGCCTGAACTGCAGGAGCGTCCCCATTCGCCGAAGCGACGGGGAGAGTCACCTTTTCGGATGTGTCGTTGGTCTGAGCTTGCTCACTCACCTGCTTTTCTGCCCCCTCGAAGCAACCGTCTGTCAGGACGATGACTTCGGCCTGCTTTCCATCAGGTCGCTCACCAAGCAGGCGTTGCGCAAGAGAAATTGATTCAGCGACGCGCGTAGGACCGTCGGTCGCCGGCAGCGAATTGATCGCGTCCGTCAATGTCCGTTGTCGGCCAGTGAATCCGACGATGACCTGTGGTTGAGTCCCCGCAGCGACGAGCGCCACTTCGTCGCGGTGCCGCATTCCTGATACCAACAGTCGCGCGTGGCGACGAGCTTCGCTCAGACGGGACGGTTTGACGTCCGTTGCGTTCATGCTGGCCGAATTATCAACGACCAGCACGATACGCCGTGCAGATCGAAC
>NZ_DASWWZ010000555.1:0-15320 GCF_036405755.1 Schlesneria sp. | reverse complement strand
AAGAGGGCAAATTTCTCTGCGGAGGCTCTTGATAAGAAGGGGGCGGGGAACTTGTTGAAGCCTCTGGGAAGGGTGGGCAGAGCGGGCCCCGGGCGCTAAGCAGACATACAGTTCCAGTGGTACGTTGCCTGATTACCATTGCCCACGTCTGTCCCGCCAGCGTCCCGTGATTCCGCGTCAGGAAGTTTCACGATGTGGTCACGCTGCGGCACCCCATTTGCCAACTGTTTCGGGTGAGTTGTCTTCCGCTTGCCGCGTCTGGCCCCGCATCGGGCTCTTTTGCTGGCAGTGGAAACGACTCGGAAAAACTGACCGCCGCGCGGCTCAACGGGACGGAACTCAGAAGATAACTCCCGCTCGGGAGGGATCACTCTCCGCGCGGTGAGAGCGGTTAACTGACAGAAACGCTGTGCAGCGATTTCTGCTGCGCTTGAGCACTTCCGGCTGGATCTCAATTCAACGGTGTACCGGTCCCCGATCGGATGAGGGCTGGTCGCTTCACATGCACGAAAGAAAGGATTGACCTATGAAAGCACTCTGCTGGCATGGCACCGGAGATGTCCGCGTCGACACGGTTCCGGATCCCCGCATTGAAGATCCACGCGACGCGATCGTCAGAATCACGGCCAGCGGGATCTGCGGGTCGGACCTGCATCTGCTGAACGGGTTTGTCCCGACGATGAAGAGCGGCGATGTGCTGGGACATGAACCGATGGGGATCGTGGAAGAAGTGGGAAGCGAGGTCCGCAATCTCAAGGCGGGTGATCGGGTCGTCATTCCGTTCACGATCTCGTGCGGCAGTTGTTTCTTCTGTCAGAAACAACTTTATTCGTGTTGCGACGTTTCCAACCCGAACGCGGAAATGGCGAAGAAGGCCATGGGGCATTCTCCGGCGGGGCTGTTTGGATTCTCTCACTTGTTTGGTGGATTTGCGGGGGGACAGGCAGAGTATCTGCGCGTCCCGTATGCGGATGTCGGACCTCTCAAGATCGAATCAGACCTGCCTGACGAGATGGTCCTGTTTTTATCAGACATTTTTCCGACGGGTTACATGGCGGCTGAAAACTGCGAGATCGAACCTGGCGACACCGTTGCCGTGTGGGGTTGCGGTCCAGTGGCCCAGTTCTCGATTCAGAGCGCCTGGCTGTTCGGTGCCGAACGTGTCATTGCGATCGATCGGGTGCCAGAACGTCTCGAATTAGCGCAGAAATATGGTAAGGCCGAGACCATCAATTTCGAAAAGGAGAACGTGCTGGAGCGCCTGGATGAAATGACCAAAGGGAGAGGCCCGGATCGGTGCATCGACGCCGTCGGTTGCGAGGCTCACGCCGCAGGAATGGCAGGGGCGGTCTACGACAAGGTTCGCTCGACTGTCTCTGTGACGCCCGATCGGGGATATGTGTTGCAGGAAGCAATTATGGCCTGTCGCAAAGGTGGCACGATCTCTGTCCCCGGAGCCTATGCCGGCTACCCGGACAAACTTCCCTTCGGCGCGTTCATGAATAAAGGCCTCACGATGAGAACGGGCCAGACGCACATGCAGCGTTATATGAAGCCGCTGTTCGAGAAGATTGCGGCAGGGCTGATCGATCCGTCGAGGATCATTACTCATCGGGTCAGCCTGGCGGACGCTCCAGAAGCTTACAAGACGTTCCGAGATAAGAAAGACGGGTGCATCAAGGTGGTCTTGAAGCCCTGACCACTCGTGAAGTGAAGCTGAACAGCGACAGCCTGACCCAGCAGCGGTTCTGATTTCAGTGCGGCCGCTACAGGGTTAGGTGTCTGCGAATTGCAGGGCGACAACAGATCTGAAATGGAAGTCGAAATGGGGGAGGGGAGATGCTGCTGTTGGTTGGGTTGGTAGTGGGGGTGGGCCGGGGTCTCAGCAGGATTTTTTCGCTTCGTCTCAAGTCGGGTCCCCGATAACCTTATTCCTTGTTTGAGGCCCCTGTTTCGTCCAGTGGGCGAAAGATGATCACACCTTGCGGGAAATGACAGATCCAGAGTTCTTCCTCTTTCATGGCGACACTGGCGGCCACTTCGCGCCCCAGAAGTTGAATCTTCTTACTGATCGATTTCTCGGTCTGTGACTGATCTCGCTTAAACAGAATACGCAGGACGATCGTTCGTTCCTGGTAAATCTCGCGACCGGCAAAGGCTCCATCGACTTCGTAAAGAGAGAAACCGTCGATGGCGTCGGCGGGCGCTTTTGCGCTACGCTCAATCAGCTTGGATTGCAGGAAGGTGTAGAGTTTGGCGAGTGTCTCGATCTTCTTGGGAATGTAGATTTCAACGCACTCGAAAGGCGTTGAAGGAGCCCACGCGGAAGCACGCTGTTTTGATGCCATCAGGATGTTCTCGCAGAGGCTGGAGACGAATTCCGACGTGAGTCCGGTTTGTGGTTATTCTGAGGATGCTTCTGGTCTGGGACAAGTTCTGCATTCTCGGCCGGAACAATCTTGCCTCCGTATCGGTTGGCGTAGACCTGGGTGAACTCGGCACCGAAAAAGATGATCTGGGCCGAATAGTAAACCCACACCAGCAGGACAATCAGTGATCCCGCGACTCCATACGACGAGGCGAACGTCGTTCGACCCAGATAAAGGCCGATGACAAATTTGCCTATGTTGAAAAGGACGGCTGTCATGAAAGCTCCCAGCCAGACGTCCTTCCATTTGATTTCGGCATCGGGCACGTATTTAAACATCATCGCGAACAAGAGCGTGAATACGAGAAGCGATGCGACGAAGTTTGCCGCCTGCGTGAGTCCCTCGAATTGACTCAGCCAATTGAAAAGATACCCTCCGGCAAACGACAACCCCGCGCTGATAATTAAGGAGACCAGCAGCAGGAAAGCGAAACTCATCACCATCGCCATGCTGAAAAACCGGTACCGAATGAAAGACCAGAGACCCTGGCCCGGTTTGGGGGTCACATCCCAGATGGTATTCAGGCTCTCCTGCAGTTGACCGAACACGCCAGAGGCACCGAACAGCAGGGTGACGAGCCCCAGAATCGTCGCCCACGTCCCGGTCTCGGGCTGATTCGCACTTTGCAGCATGGATTGGATCGCCTCGGCTCCCTGCTCGCCAATCATCGATTGAATCTGCGATTCGATTTCACCGCGGGCCGCTTCTTCTCCAAAAACAGAGGCCGCGACACGGAGGGACAGGACGAGCAGTGGGGCGATCGACAGGGCGGTATAGAAAGAGAGTGCCGCCCCCAGTCGAGGGACGTTGTCTTCGCTCCAGTCACTCGCGGTTTGACGGAGTAAATTCCAGGCTTCTCGCGACATCAGTTTTATTACCACACAACTTCTCCCTTGGGGTCTCCCTGGTGGCATGGCGGCCTTCCCGTCGAACAACGAACGGATGGCCGGGTTCTATTTGTGGAGAGCGGGGGAGTCCCTTCCCCCGGTGCGCCAGTTCTGCAATTGAAGTGCCGAGACGGTAGTCCGTTTTTGTGTGAGCCGGTTCACGAGACGGGGGGCACACAGGTTGGCGGAACGTCGGCGGAGGGGCAGTGCACGCCACGCCTGAACTTGCGTTTTTGAAGCAGCAGCGACACATTAAATGTGTACGCATGGCTAGTGGTTATTCTGGTTGGAGAGAGTGCGCGATTCGGGTTGGAAAGCTCTCCCAGCCGAGGTGAACCTCCTCTGCAAGGTGCCACATGAATATCAGTCTCTTTGGGTCGCACGTCGCCACTTCACGTCGAGAAATGTTGAAACGGCTGGGGTTTGCCTCATGCATCGGTCTGGTGGGGCGACCTCGAGAGATGCAGGCTGCAGAGCGCAGGTTGGATGTTCCATTCGACCGGCTCGTCCAGTCGTTCGGTTACGACAATGAAGGACCTGGGCTGGCAGTACTCGTCCATCAGAGCGGGCAGCCCGAGTACATGCGGTGCGTCGGACTCGCAACCATCAAGGACCGTCAGCCGGTGACGACGGCCACGATGTTTGAGCTCGCGTCGGTCACAAAGTCGATCACCGCAACGGCAATTTTGATGCTGCAGGACCGTCAGCAACTGAAGGTCACTGATGATGTCAGGAAGTATATTCCCGAGTTGCCAGAGTATGACAAGAAGAACCCGATCCAGATCCGGCATCTGGCACAGCACACATCGGGACTGGCCTCTTACATGGACATTCCGGATGTTCTGTCAAAGCACCCTGACTATACGCTGAATTCTGACTATGTTGGAGAATTCGCACGCCAGAACGTACCACTCGATTTTCCCACCGGTCAGAAGTATGCCTATAACAACACGAACTATCTTCTGCTGGCCGAGATTATTGCCCGGGTCACCGACACCACCTACGGCCAGCATTTACGTGATGCGATCTTTGATCCTGCCGGAATGAAGACCGCGTTTGTCAGCGAGGGGCCAGGAAGCGTTCCTGTCGTCGCGGGCCGTGTGGATGCGATCGGCTACGGTCAGGAAGAGGGGGAGTGGAAACCACTCTGGGGGGTGCCACCCGCCCGGCAGGAAAAACTTCTCACCTGCGGCGATGGCGCGGTGTGGTGCAGTCTGGAAGATATGCTGGCCTGGGACAGGGCACTTCGGGCCAAAAAACTGATGAAGCCCGATACGGCGAAGCTGGCGGTCATTCCCTCACGTACGCGAGATAGCCGAACCAATCCCTACGGTTATGGGTGGGAACTTTACTACAACAATCCAAAACAATTGAACGGCTTTGGACACGGGGGAGGTTGGGGCGGTTTCGGCACCTACTACTACCACGACATTCTGACCGGGATAACGACGGTGATGCTCGGAAATGGCCGCCCGATCGACATGAACAAGTTTTGGTACGCGCTGATGGACCTCGTCAACAAACACGGGCTGTCATAGCAGGGATGCGGCGATTCGTACTCCACACTGTGACAGTCCCGATGGACTCGCCCGGCTGTATCTTGCCGCAGCCACCGTCATCATGACCTTTCATCGATGATCAACAGGGGTGATACGCGGAGTGGCCTGCGTGTGCTGTGTTGCGCCGAGGGGTTGGGCATCTGGAGAGAGGCCCAACTCCCTTTTAGGCGGCGTCACCCTATCTAGGGCGTGATTTGAGTCCCCATTTTTCGTCGAAGAAGTCTGCCGCGACGATTTTTCCCGGGTAGCGGGGACTGGGCGGGGTGCGGAGGTCGATGATGGCCCAGTCGGGAAGCTTTGGAACCTGACGTGCGTTATTCAAATAGTCGTATTCCCGGTAGGTAAAGCTGCTGTTCAGCACCACATACTTTTCGGGGTTCAAGGGGTTCGGATAGACGAGCACGGGGGCATGGTGCGCGGCATCGAATGTCTGTCCTCCCACGCGAATTTCAGAGTCGGTCCATTGAATGGGCAATTTGCCGGCGATTCGAGACAGAATCTGATTGGCTTGAGAGTCACCCCACAGGATCAGGTTCGACTGGGCCAGATCCTGATCGGTGATCTCCGTGTCCTGTTTTACGATGGAATCGCCACGCATTTGCATGCGCCAGTGCGTCACAGCATGTTCCAGTTCGGCATCCACCCATTGCTGCACCGCCGTGTTGCGGCAAGGTTGACTCGGTTTGACGAAGATGAATGAGTCCATTAGCGCGTCGTCGATGGGACCTTGCAGTCCATGCTTCTTGCGAAGGCCACTCGGTTGTCCCGCTTTCCAGTTTGTTCCATCGTGAATCAACGACCCGTTCGCGGGAAGGTCGAACGGAGCACTGTCATTGATCCGAACCTTGCGCGGATGACCTTGCGGAGGGTTCACGGTCAGTGCCGTGACATTGCGGGCCGTGATGTGAAGTTCGTCGCCCACCGGTTTGACAATCACACGCCCTTCTTCCCAGTGCTGATTCAGTCCGTCAATTGTCAACCAGTGCATCCGGTTGTATTTCAGGGTGTAGGTGACAAGCTGAACTTGTGACGGTTTGCGGTCAATCCCCTTGCGGGCCCACTCGGCGAGTTTCGCTTCGATCTGTTTGGCCGATTCCGGATGAATGCTGTGGGCCGTCATGGGACCGATGATGTGCAGTAGCTTCATCCCTTCCCGTTCAAAAGCCGCTTCCATGATGTCAGCCGCCTGCTTCTGGGAATCCATGTCACCGCTGTAAGCGACGGTCGGAAGATGAGCCAGATTGGCTGCCACATCCGGGCAGTCATACATGTGCCAGAGCGCCCGCTCGTAGGGAGTGGGATTCAGGGTTTCCTTCTGAAAGAACTTCAGGAATTCGGGTGTCTCGGAAAAACCGGCACCGGGATTCGCTGCGAACCATTGATCGGGATAGTGGACGGCGAATTGCCAGCAGGCTGCTCCTCCCATGGAAAAACCGCGAACGGCAATTCGATCGGGATCGATCCGATATTGCTGCTTGACGGCTTCCAGCACTTCCAGAGTGTCGATTTCCCCTGCCAGCTTGTTCGCATTGCAATAGCGACCATACGGATGAGCAACGAAGGTATTTTCGGGCGAAATGGGACCCACATTGCGCGAACGGTCGTTGAGGAAATTGACTTCGCTGAGAACTTCGCCACGTCCGTGAAACCAGAAGTCGAGACGGTGGGCTTCTGATCCGTCGAACTGGTAAGTCGCGGGAATAACCAGCCCATACGGCTGGACGGTGCGGTCAATGCGGGAAATGTATCCTCGCACGACTAAACCGGTCTGCCTGGTCCAGGGGGCTTCGCCCGCCAGCAACTGATCCGCTCGCTGATGCCCCTGTTGCAAGAGACTCTTGCCGACGGGGATCTCTTTGGCGTCAAAAAACTCCTGGTACCGTAGTGCCTGATCGACGGCTCGATGGAAGATCAGAATGTCCGGCAACAAGCCCTTCACTGTCGGCGAGGCGGATTGGCTAAGTCGCTCGATTTTGGCTTGCAGTGAGGTCAGTCCTTCGGTCAGTTCCTGACGGTCTGCCTCGGGGACTTCCACACCGAGCTTCGGAATCCGCCGGACCTGATCCACCTGGTTGTCGGCCGGACCATCGGCGAGCAGTGAATGTGTTGCCCACCCGATGCAGGAAAGGATGGCGATAAACGCGATCGATGACGCACGATGGACGACAGACACCATGTTCGGTTCTTCCGTTGCGGGGTGGAAAGTCACGTGACACAGAACAGATCGAAGTGAGACGGTGGCGCCCCACTGTGGTGGGGCGCCACCCGTGGGTCAGGAGAGTGAGTGGACGACGAGCCCCGACAGGAGCTTGGGGTAGAAGTAGGTACTCTTGGGCGGCATCGTTTCTCGATTGGCCGCGATCGTCTGAACATGCTCAATGGAGGCGGGGGCAACCAGGCATCCAAGCTGATGGGTCTTCGCGTTCAGCGCGGCCGTTGTTTCCTCCAGTCGATGAACGTATTCGAATTGAGGAGTGCCACCGAGCTTCTTGAACAGCAGCTCTTCCAGCAGCAGTTTGTGCAGCAGGCTGACCCCCAGCGATTGCCAGTCTTCGCTGTGGTCGGCGGCAAGTGATTCCATAAGGCTGGGGTCGGTCACTCGGACGAACAGCCATTTCCCATCGGCGGCGGTGCCAAAGCCGAAGACATCCTGTCCCCCGTCGGCTTCGATCAGTTCCCACGCCTCTTGCGCCCCTTTGTCACCCTGTTCGAGGACATCAATTTCGCAGCAGGATTTCAGTGCATCCACGACTTGCTGCGACGTGAGGTCGGCAGGCAGTCCCGAGACAATTCGGTGCGTAGGAAGAATCTGCAGTCCAGGATCCTGCATTCCCACGAGCTGCATCAGGACGAAGTTCGGGGCCGCAAGATCGTCCGTCAGCTCACCGGCGGCGGTCAGTTCCTTGCGATAGTTGAGTGCGGTTTCATAGCGGTGATGCCCGTCTGCGATAAAGACTGGCTTGTCACGCAGTTCGGCTTTGACCTTTCCAATCAGCGCGTGATCCTTGATGACCCACACGCGGTGGATGACGCCGAGATGGTCTTTGGCGAGTGACGGCGTCAACTTGATACAGGCATCGTCGAGTCCCTTTTGCAGTGAGCCTGTTTCATCGGGATAGAGTCCGAAAATCGGAGAGAGGTTGGCCCGAGTCGCGCGAATCAGGCTGAGTCGGTCCTGCTTGGGGCCTGACAGAGTCTGTTCATGGGGATAAACGTTTCCGGTTCCAAACTCTTCCAGCCGGACGCGCGCCAGAAAACCGCCCCGGACGAACGTCTTGCCTTCCCACTTGAATTCCTGCGAGTAGACGTAGATGGCGTCTTCCTGCTCTTGCAGCAGAACCCCGTCAATCATCCAGTGCTTGATAAACTCGGCAGCGCGATCGTACCGGGCCTTGGGGTCGGGATCCGCTGGCTCGACGCGATTCAGTTCCAGTCGAATGAAGTTGCAGGGGTGCTTTTTGTAGAGCTGATCCTGAAATTTGCTGTCGATGACATCATAGGGTGGTGTTACCACATCCGAGAGGTCACCTACCTGAGAGACGTCGTAACGCCAACCACGAAACGGACTGACTTCAACCATTTTCAATCAACCTTGCTGCAACCGGAAACGGCATCGGCATCCAAAGCTCGATGCGTGGCATCGAGAGATGCGATGACAGGCATAGGATGAAGGAAGTTCACTAATGGTTCAAGGAGAGACGGAGAATCGTTGTTTCGTCAGGTCCGCCCCTCATCTTCGCACTCTCGCACGGCCTTTGCCAGGACCGTACTGGTCCGCGTGACTGCGTCGAGAGTGCTGCGTAACTGCTGCAACAGGGGGGCGAGTTGCTCTTCTTCCATCGTGCGGCTCACGACGTCGTTCCAGTCCTGGCGTGCGGCCTCCCAGGCGGCGGTGAGTTTGTCACCGGCCATTTTTAGCTGACCGGCGCCGTCTGTCAGATTCCCCAGAGTCATGATGGATGCAGTCCGGCGCCAGAGTGGAGAAGATAAAAAAGTGGAGAAGATAAAAAAGGACGCGGGCGGAATGCCGGCGCGACAGGTTTCAGCCGAGTTTCCGTTCCAGTCCGAGCTGATGGAAGTAGTGCGTCACCTTGGCCTGATTCTTCAGCAGCCAGTCGATTCCAGGTTCGTTGTGCATGGCTTTGTGAATCGCCTTTGCAGTCGCCTGCCGATTCGTTTCGAAAAGGATGTTGTGATCCACTTCGACTTCCGTCACGCTGGGGTCGAGCCAGACAGAGATGATGATTCCGAGATCGTTCGCCTTTTCCTTGGGAATATCGCCGGCCCGGACCGCGTCGAGAACCCCGTTGGCGATGCCCGCCTGGACCGTCCCCATCAGGATGTTGGTGTACTTGGTGTCTTTGACGGTGACCTTGCTGACCATCAGGGTGACAGGTCGCACCTGAACATCGCAGTTCAGAATGGCAAACACGCGGGAATGGCCTTTGGTCTGATCGCCGATCAGGTTGGCGATCGCATAACCGACCGGACCATCGAGTTCGCCGATCACCACTTCGGGTTCTGCGGCCGAGTAGGCTGGTTCGGCTTCGACCAGAGCTTCACCGGTTCGCATGACGATTCTCTCTGACGCCCGCACTTTGCTGACGGCTTCTTTCTTACCCGCTTTTTTCTTTGGCATCTGCTTCGATCTCTGTTTTTTGCAAATGAGTTTGGTGAACGTGTCGCCGTGTATCGTGGCGATCCGCAGGGGCGATCGTCAATTCAACGGAGCGAATTCAACGGCAAGGAAATCGGAGCTCTTAAGCTCACGTTTTGTCCCTAACTGCGTCAGCGTGACGTTGCTAACGCGAGGTGATTCCGGCGTTTGCAACGATTAATCCCATTGCAGAATCGGGGGCGGGTCACTTTGTCTTTGGGATCGCGGCCCAGACTTGACGGCAGCAGTACGAACGACGAGAATTCCGCGACTTCGAGCCATAGAAAGCGTCCCGTTGGTTTGGTTGGCCTTGTGGACGGCGTTCGAAGGAGTTTTTCAGTCCGAGCAATCGGTCGAAAACTACTCGGTTGGGCTTTTTTCTCGCACCGTTTCGGAAGCGTGATTTCGTCCCTGCTCGATACAGCTGACATCGCAGTGAGATTTGAGCTCGTAGCTCAGTTGGTAGAGCAACGGACTTTTAATCCGTAGGTCCTGGGTTCGAGTCCCAGCGGGCTCACTGTTGCAACAAAGAGGGAAGGGTGCCCGAAGTGGTGTCCCTTCCCTCTTTTTGTTTCTCGCGATGGTTTCTTTATCTGCCTCTCGGCAGGGTTTACGGCTCGGGGGCTCTGTGGTTGGCGCGGACTGACTGCAAAGTCTACGCGTGAACCGTATCGGCTGGCGGATTTGAGTCAGGTGGTGATCATCGCCGCGCCGGGTGGAGGCATGCCGTCGGCAGTCGCATTTCGCACGGCTTACCTCTTTGTGCGCGGAATCAATGTGCTTGCTCTGCCGGCCGGCAGTCACTACCTCCGTTTCTGTCTGATGGCGGGGAGTTTCGTGAGCGCCAGGATGCCACGAGGTAGCGAGACTGAGGTTGACTGGCTGGTTTGTCGCCCGTTGCTGCTGGTCTTTACACGCGTTGCAGCCAGATGCTGCCCCCGATGTTTTTCATGCTCAGAGGCATGAATTCCTCGAGTTTCTCGGGGTGAAACAGGCCCAGGAAATGGTTCCAGATACGAACCTTGAAGGCGGAGTTGTACTGCAGAAACGATCGCAGGATGTAAGCTTCGTTCCAGAACCAGCGTCGATTAAGAACCCATTTCTCGGGGTATTGAAATGGGTAGTGGATGTCATGGAAGTGGATGAAGACCCCCGGCGGAAGGCGAGGAAGGATGTCGAACAGGATGAAATTGATGTCACTGCCCACTTTGGCCACATGTGACGAATCGATGAACAGGATGTCATTGGCCTCCAGTTGATCAAACCGGCTCAGTTCGACGTCCTGTACCCGCTTGGGGATGACCTCTGCGACGCGGTGATCCGCCTCTTTAAACCGCGACTGCAGTCGTTGCGGATAGGGATCGATGAACGTCATGCGGATTGAGTTATCAAAAAATTGCTGGTTGGTGTCGAGCATTACGAACGAGGAGTAGCCCGACCCGACTTCGATAATTCGCTTCGGCCTGGCATGGCGAATCATGCTGTAAAGGAAGAGGGCGTCGGCATATGAGTAGAACGGATTATTGAAAAAGTATCGTAATTCGGGTTGTGCTTCTTCGGCAAAGGGTTGTTCGGCATAGAACTGCTTCAGTTCGTTGAGTAAGGCGAGTTGTCCTGATGCGTTCAGGTCGACACCCCCAAGTTCGCGGAGCGAGCGATCGAAGATGCGATCGACATCTCGGCGGACTTCTTGGATTGAGGGGATGGGAGAGTAGAAAGAGCAAGGCGAGTAATCACCGAATCCTGCAAGCCGGGTAAGCCGGTTTTGCACTTTCTGTAGCAAGCTCATCGAGAGTGCTCCTTGGAGCGGGGGCAGTGGTTCGAGTGTGGCCAAAAATTGCGGGCGAATGCGCAGTAAGATCCCGGAATATTGGACAGGGCTGTCCGAAGGCTTAGTGCAAGAACGAGGTGCTTCCGTTGCCGATCGTCGGCGACGCTCAAGTCATCTTATGAGTTGTTACAGAGTGTCATACTCTGCTTTATGAACTGAGCAATCAGAATATCGTGCTGTAGAAACCTCCGCAAGCAAATTAATTCGTGGCCCACGTGGCACCTGGCCTACGGAGTACGGAGCGGGGCGGATCTCAAGGTCGGAAAATTACAGTCGTTAAAGTTTGCTCAAGGGTTGTTGCGGTCGCATTCACGGCGGACTGGACAGCGAATTCGAAGCGGTACGTAAGTGGGGAAGATTGTTGTGTGGCTGTAATTTACGATGCGACGCGACGTACTGGAAACCTTACATCGGGAGCTTCGTTTACGGAGTTCCGCGAACGCTAGTGTGCTCACCATCGCGCCTCCAGATTGGCATGTAATGAACCGCCAAGTGTATCGGACGGGTTCAAAAAATATTCCAGTATTTATGCGCACGGCGAACGAAAGCGGCGAGAAACAGTCGCAAAAGGTCGTCTGGCGCAGGGCGAGAGAAAGGAATCTCTCAGCGACCGGCGGCGACCAGCATGGCTGTTCTTCGGTCTGTGATTCTCATTTGGGTTTGAAGCTAACTCGCTCGTCCAATGAACTAGATGATTACCATTACCGCGGTCATCTTTCATTGCAAGAACTTTTTTGTTTTTTGCTTACGCTTTAATGCGTATATCAGTTTCTGCGGACGAGGCATTATTGGGCTCGAAGAAGAGAGAGGGTAGAGGGCTGTTGACTCTTAGCAGCAGGGCGGGAAATTTTGATGGCGGATCCCGCTGAATATTAAGTCGAACGCTAATCGAGGGTTCTAGCGGCCGGGTGATGTGGCTTTTCGCATCATGCCCCGAATGGTTTCGAGTGAATCGGCCTGCTCAGGTTTTTTGTCTCGCCGCCAGCGTGCGATGCGAGGAAAGCGGACAGCGATACCCGATTTGTGACGCTTTGAGACCTGGATATCTTCAAAGGCCAGTTCGAAGACGAGTTCCGCGGTGACCGCTCGAACGGGACCGAACTTTTCAAGCGTGTGTTCGCGGATGTAGCGGTCGACTTCGCGAATTTCCGCATCCGTCAGTCCCGAATAGGCTTTGGCGAAGGGCACCAGCGAGCCACCGTCCCAGGCGGCAAAGGTATAATCGGTATACAGACTGGCTCGCCGGCCGTTACCGCGTTGCGCATAAACCAGGACGGCATCACATGTGTAGGGCTCAATTTTCCATTTCCACCAGAGTCCCGTTACGCGTCCGACTCCGTACTCGGAACTGGCTCGCTTGAGCATTAACCCTTCGACTTTGGTTTCGCGACTCGACTCTCTGATACGACGCAGATCTTCCCAGGAATCACTTTCGATGAGTGGTGAGGCCATGATGGAGGAGTTCGATGGCTGTGCCGCAATCATTGCGTCGAGGCGCTGCCGGCGTTCGGAAAGTGGGAGCTTCCGGAGGTCTTGCCCGTTTTCTTCCAGCAGGTCAAAGGCGACAAACCGGACGGGAACCTCGGCCAGTAGCTTCTTTCCAATCGTCTTACGACCAATCCGTCGCTGCATCTCGCTGAACGGCAGGACTCCCCCCTCGTTCCAGCCGAGAATTTCGCCATCCAGGACTGTTCCATCCGGTAACGCCGCGACGGGCTGAACCAGTTCGGGAAAGCGTTCCAGCATCGGTTCTTCACCTCGCGACCAGACGAAGGATTGGCCACCCCGGCGAATTACCTGTCCGCGGATACCATCCCACTTCCATTCGACGATCCAGTCGTCAATGTTCCCCAAGGTTGCTTCATCACCGTCGGTGGGATGAGCCAGACAGAAGGGGTAGGGCTTACTGGAATCGCTTTCTCCGCTGTCAGGAGCCAGCAACCATGTGAAGAAGTCGGGCACGGGTTCCCAGGTTCCCATGAGCCTATGCGCGATGACCGCCGCATCCACTCCGCTGGTTTCGGCCAAAGCACGAATCACCATCTGCTGTGCGACCCCAACGCGAAAGCCTCCAGTGACGAGTTTGTTGAAGACAAACCGTTCATAAGCGGAAAGGTCCCCCCAGGCTGTGATCATGGCTTCGCGGCAGTCGGCGTCGGACATCTGGCTGAGGGGGCGAATGCGATTTTCGATCCAGTCCGTCAGTGAGGTTGTCGAGCCGGTAGACTCTTCCGGCATGAGCAGGGCCATGGTTTCTGCCAGATCGCCGACGGCCCCATAGCATTCATCGAACATCCAGTCGGGGACCTGGCTTGCGCTGGCACACCACTCGCGCAGTCGACCGGTCGAGATCAGGCGTTTGAAGCGTCGCCCACTGAGGAAGTAGATCGCCCACGCGCCGTCGCTGGCGGTGCAGGTGGAGAAGTATTCTCGCATCGCCGTAATCTTGCGGCTGGTTTTTGTCGTCTCGTCGAGTGCCCGGTAGAGTTGCGCGAACTCGTTCACGTCTGGGTCTCCTCGTCCCCGGCACTATCGATGTCGACAGCATCAATGTCGACATCGTCCCTTTCTCCTACGAATTCGGTGTGCAGCGAGAGGGCGTCGTATCCAGCTTCCCGCAGCCACTGCACCATGGGCCCGGTGCGGCCGTGGGTGGCGAGGACTCGTTCGGCACCTGTGGCCTGGATGGCTCCCAGCAGTCCGGGCCAGTCGGCGTGGTCCGAGATGACGAAGCCTCGATCGACCGCGCGTCGTCGTCGAGCACCCCGAACCTGCATCCAGCCAGAGGCGAACGCGGTGGAAATCTCACCAAAGCGCCTCATCCAGGGGGTACCATTCGCGGACGGTGGGGCGAGAATCAGGGCGCCTTTCCAGTCCTTGCGCCCGTAGGCAGCGCCCGCGTAGGTGGTGGGAGGGAGTGGGATTCCGGAGGCGATGTAATCGCGGTTCACCCGTTGAACCGCGCCGTGGCAGAAGATGGGGCCGATCGCCGGGTCGACACAGGAGACGACGCGCTGTGCTTTCCCGAGCGAATACGCGAAGATCATGGAAGCCCGTCCCTCGTCACGATTCGTACGCCACCATTGATTCAATTCGTCGGTCACGATGCTGTCTGCTGGCCAGCGATAGATGGGCAGTCCAAACGTGCACTCGGTAATAAACGTGTGGCAGCGTACGGGAGTAAACGGCTCGCAGGTGGAATCGGGTGCGACCTTGTAGTCGCCCGATACCACCCAGACTTGTCCCTGAAATTCCAATCGCACCTGAGCGGATCCCAGGATATGACCCGCTGGATGAAGCGAGAGCTTGACTCCATTCACAGAGAGCTCTTCGCCATAAGCGAGGGTGTCGATGGGGGCGCCGGGCTGCATGCGGGTTTGGAGGACCTGGCGTCCCTGAGAGGTGGTCAGGTATCGCTCACTCCCTGGTCGAGCATGATCTCCGTGCGCGTGCGTAATGACTGCACGCACGACGGGCTGCCAGGGGTCGATGAAAAAATCGCCCTGTTCACAATACAGACCCCGATCGGTCACTGATATCAGGTTCGCCATGGTCCGATTCTGAAAATGCATCTTCTGAGGTTTAACCCGTTGCTTGCAAATACGGTTCCACCGGGCGAATGCTGGCAGAAAGTTTCTCCTTGGAAAGTTTTTCCGGGGGGATGAGTCTCATTTGCGCCACTGGCTTTCAGGCTGGCTCCAGTCCCGGTGTGCAGTCTTGGATCATGATTTGCTCCTTGAGGGATCGCACAGAAATCTCTAGAAGTGTCCCGAAAATGAGCGTTTGTTTCCTGTTAATTCGGCGAGTTTCTGGCGGTTAATCGGTTTATGGATATACAGGAAAAACTTTCGATCCTGGCTGATGCGGCCAAGTACGATGCGTCCTGCGCGAGCAGCGGATCGAAGGGAACGCGCGCGGGAAGTCGGCTGGGCAGCACTGAGGGGATGGGGATTTGTC